>CAZWIK010000039.1:0-14990 GCA_964633895.1 uncultured Enterobacteriaceae bacterium
TGATTCCTTCGCCCACGCCGCGCTCGTTGCCGTAAGCCTGCGCCGTGTCAATATGGCGGTACCCGATTTTTACCGCCTCACACACTGCGTCGGCGGCTTTGTCATCCTCGATGAACCATGTGCCAAGTCCCAGCTTTGGAATTTCCACACCATTCGCCATTCTATAGGTTTCCTGCATGATCATGATAAATCTTCTCCTTTCGCTTCCCTCAAAAGCCTTGCAAGCTTTTCCAGCGTTTCGATGACTTTACAGTCTGTCGCATTCAGTTCGTGAAATACCGCCGCTTCCTTTTCGTAGAGCGGCTTCAAAAGACAATCCGCATATTCTTTTCCTTTTTCGGTAAGCGACAATGTCATTTCCCGCCGCTTTCCTTTGATTGGAATAAGCTCCACATAGCCCTGCTCTTTCAGATCGCCCACCACAGTGTTCACCGTGCTTTTCGGCAGATCCCAGTCCTCGCAGATTTCCCTTTGCGTGTGGGAATGCCCGTCGCCCAGCGCATACAAAATCCAGAGCTGCGTGGGAGCGACCTTGCCGGATTTGGCAAAATCGTCATACACGGCGTCAATATGATAGAGCGCTTTCCCAAAATCGTAGAAAAATTGCCTCGCGTCCATTGTATCCCCTCACTCTTAAAATTCGGTTTCGTATTTTTGTTGTAATACGGTTTCGTATTCTTGTCAAGGGGCTTTCGGAAAAATGAAAGATTTCTGCAAACAGTATAATTCTCCTCCATGGGAAGTGATTTGGCGTTTTCCCAGCGGGAACGCGAACGCGCCCATACCGCCAGATTCATCTTCATTTCTCCTCCCTCAAAAAAATTCAGCCTTTCAGCGTGCCGCGCGTGACGCCGAGTTTGGATTCAAGCCGAAGCCCGCGCCAAAGCGCGTTCCCGTCGATTTTTCCGTCGAGCAGCTCGCGGTAGCGCGCGAGAATTTCCGCGACGAGCGACGGCGGTTCATCGACGAATTCCGCGCGGAAATGCCGGACGCCGCGGGAACGGATTTCTTCGAAAAATTCCGCGCCCGTCTGCGCCCGCGCGTTGTAAACTGTGTTGCGGCATCCCGCGTCCGCCTTGACGAGATGTTCCCGCCCGGTGCGGTCGCGCAGGCGGACGACGTGTTTTTCGCACGGACGCCCGCAGTCGCGAAAATCTTTTCCGTCGGAAAGAAACGCGCAGAAAACGCAGTGCTCCATGTGAAACATCGGCATGTGCTGATGCAGCGTGACTTCGATTTTTTCCGGCGCGGGAACGCGTTCGAGCATCGCACGAAGCTGTTCCAGATTCATGTCGTAGGACGCCGTCACGCGCTCCAATCCGCGTTCCCGCAGGAAATATTCCGCCGTCAGATGATTCGCGACATTCAGCGAAAAATCGCCGCGGAGGCGCGTTCCCGCGAACGCGAAAAAGTGTTCGTGCGCCCGCACGAGAAATCCGTCCGCACCGCATTCGCGCACGAGCCGCAGGATTTGCTCTTCGTCCGCCGCCTGCTTGAAGACGCGCGGCGGCTGCGCCCAGAATTCCGCGCCGGAAACGCAATGGACACGCTCGGCGGCGACGCGGTAATCGCGCGGATTTTCAAATTCCGCGTAAATCGTTTTCGCGCCGGATTCCAGCACCGCGTCGAGCTGCGCGAGTTCCCGGACGACGGGAATCAGGCACGGTGCGATGGAACGCTCGGCGCGCGGCGGCGGGCGCGTTCCCGCAGACGGGCGCGGCGGCGGCGCGGGAACGAGCGTCCACGCGACGGAATTTTCCCGCGCGGCGTCAAGTTTTCCGACAAGCGCGCGCCGAAGCTTGTTCGCCGTGCTCGCGGGAACGAGCGGCGCGCCGGAAATCCGCGCTTCCCAGCCGTCGAGATAATAGCCCGTGCCGCCGAGCCGCGCGAACTGCTCGCGCAGCCAGCCGTCCGTCGCGGGTTTGTTCGTCGCGGGAACGAGCGGGTCGCCGAGTTCGGCGGAAACGGCGTTCCCGCAGGCGTCGTCGCCCTCCGCGCGCAGCGGTTTTCCCGTTTCGGCGAAAACGCGGAAATTCACCTTCCGCGCCCAGCGCGGCAGCGCTCCGGAAAAAGTTTCGCGCACGTCCGCGGTCAGCGCGGGATCGGAGGTTTTCCAGAGCTTGTCGCCGCAGCGGACGCGTTCCCAGCGGATTCCCGCGCGGGCGAAGCGCACGAGGACTTCGCCGCCGTTCCCGCGGGCGGGTTCGACGCCATAAACGTAGCCGCCCTCTTCTTTTTCCTCCGGTCTTCCCGCGTCGAAAACAACGCCGTCGCCGGATTTCAGCGGCGCGCGGAGGCGCACGAAAACGCCGTCTTTGCCGAATCCGGAAACCTCACCGAGCAACACGCCGCGCTTTTTTCCGAAACGCGCGTGAACGAGTTCGCGGTTGTTCACGCCGCGCAGCCAGCCCGTGTAAAGCCCGCGCGAGAACGCCATTTCAAGCTCGTAGGCGTAGCGTTCCCGCAGTTCTTTCGCGAACGCGGAAAGCGTTTCCGCGGGAACGCCGTCCGCAATCATGGAATGGATTCGGTCCACGCAGTCGCGGTAAACGCGCGTGATCGACGCGACGTATTCCGGCGTCTTCAGCCGACCTTCGATTTTGAGCGAACGCACGCCGAGCCGAATCAGCTCCGGCAGCATTTCCACGCCCGCCAGATCGCGCGGAGAAAGCAGGTATCGGCGCGCGCCGAGAGGCTTTTTCTCGCCGTCGCAGATCAACTCGTAAGGCAAGCGGCACGCCTGCGCGCACTCGCCGCGGTTGGCGGAACGCCCGCCGAGCGATTCGCTCGTCAGACACTGACCGGAATACGCGACGCAGAGCGCGCCGTGAACAAACATTTCCAAAGGAAGCGAGAACGCGGGATCGGCGTTCCCGCGCGCGACGATTTCTTCGAGTTCCCGCACGTTCACTTCGCGAGAAAGCACGGCGAGCGACGCGCCGAGCTCCCGCGCGAAACGCACGCCCGCGGCGGAAGAAATCGTCATCTGGGTCGAGGCGTGAACGGGAAAATTCGGGGAAATTTCGCGAATGAGCCGCGCGACGCCGACGTCCTGCACGATCGCCGCATCGACGCCGGACGCGATGATTTCGCGCAGCTCCTTTTCCGCCTCGGCGAGCTCGTCAGAAAAAATCAGCGTATTGAACGCGACGTAGCCGCGCACGCCGCGGCGATGTAGAAATTTCATCAGCTTGGGCAGATCGTCCGCGACAAAATTGTCCGCGCGAACCCGCGCGTTGAAACGCCCGATGCCGAAATAAATCGCGTCCGCGCCGTTTTCGACGGCGGCTTTCGCGCACGCCCAGCCGCCGGCGGGAGCGAGCACTTCGGGCTTTGAAATTTCCGTGTCCATGCAAGAAATCGTTTTTTTTTCGATTTCCGATTTTCCGCAAACGACGCGGGAACGCAAAGCCGTTTTTTTTTCGTCACCAGCCGAAAATCTCCGCGGGAACACTTTGCGCACGGGAACGCAAAAAAAAATCCGCCGACCGAAACCGCCGGCGGCGGATTGCACGGGAACGGGCTTTTCAGGAATGCGGAGACTATCGGCAAAACCCGATGTTTTTCCCAAATTCCATTGCCTGCGCTCCCGCCGCTCTGCGATTGTCAATGATTCCAAAACTTATTAAATTTTCGGATATGAAATTAAAAGCTCTTGTCTTTCTTTCCTTTCTCGCGGGATTGTTGCTTTCCGGTTGTTCTCACGTGACGCATCCGGCAGCATGGATGTCTCAAAAAGAAATCGAATCCTCCTTGAACTTATACAATACGCGCTGGAACAATTTTCAAGGGCATTTGGAAAAAGGAAAAATTTATCATTATTCTGATTCAAAATTTGAAAAAAGTCTCCGTTTCGAAGTGCTTCAAATCCTATCGGAAAAAGAAATCCTGGTGATTCGCTCTGCGTACAAAAAAACTGCGGACGAAGCTATTCTTTACGTCATTTCCGATACACAATATGCAGATGATTCGACACTGCTCGGCGGAGACTATGTTTGCATCGGGAGATATCAATATACGAATAAAATGGGATTTCAAAAAACCGTATATGCCTTGGCGGAGAAATCTTTTTATGACAATCAGATGAAGGGTAACGCCGCGATACCGCTGACCGGCTTGGCGGAGAAATCTTTTTACGACAAGCAAATGAAAAACGCGCAGTAAAAACGGCGTTCTTATTTTTCAAAATACTAAGATACGCCGGCCGTTGTTTTAGTTTTGTCTGCGAAAATAAAAAACGAGTTGTCGTTACTTACTTTCGGAGCAGGAACAGGAAAGGATTTTCAGGCGAGCGGGCGAAGCGGGCGATGCGGACGCCAGACGCTCAGCTTTGAAAGCGCGACGGCGAGCGCGACCGAGACGGCGGTTTCCACGCGCAGGACGCGTTCGCCGAGATGCGCGAAGACGAAACCGTTCCCGCGCAGAAGCCCGCGTTCCCGCACGCTCCAGCCGCGTTCCGAGCCGATCGCGAGCACGACGGAAACGCCCGACGGAAACGGCGTTTCCGCGAAAGATTTTTCGGCTTCGTAAACGTCGAGCGCGACGCGGAAAGCGGACGCGGGAACGCCGCCGCCGATTTCCTCGACGCGGAGAAAATCCGCCAGCGACTCGTGGAGCGCAAATTCCGGCAGCGCGGGAACGCAGGTCTGCTCTGCGGTTTTTTCAAAAATTTCCTCGAGCGTCCGATCGCCCGTATTCCAGAGCGAACTTTCCGCGTAGGCGGGATCGCCCTTTTCGCTTCGAAAAACGTCGATGCGCTCGCAGCCGATTTCTCCCGCCGCCGCGAAAACTTTTTTCATCGTCTGCGGTCGGGAAAGCCCGACGAGCAGGCGCACGGGCGGCAGGCGAAGCGCGCCCGCGCCTTCCTCCCACGCGACGGAAAACGCGACGTCGCCGGCGGGCGAAATTTCGCGAACGGTCGCCAGCCCGCGCGCGCCGTTTTTCACGCCGCACCAAAACGCACCGCCGCGTGAAATTTTCAGCACGCGCGTCAGATGCTCGGCGGCGGGCGTTCCCGCGGCGAATACGCGCGTTCCCGCGTCCGGCAGAAGCACGAGATTCATTTTTCCTTTTCCGAAAGCTCGGGCGGCACGACGGCTCCGCCGGAAACAATCATCTTCATCGCTTCGGCGACGGAAACGTCCAGCAGCCGCACGTCGTTCGACGGCACGAGAATCATGTAGCCGCCGGTCGGATTCGGCGTCGTCGGCACGAACACGTGCACGAGCGGCGTTCCCGCGAGGCGCGAAAATTCCGTCTCACCCTCGTGCGTGACGAAGCCGATCGTCCAGCATTCGCGGCGCGGAAACTCCACCATCACGGCGCGGCTGAACGTCTCTTCCTTCCCGCCGACGGAAAACGTGTCGATAATCTGTTTTATCGCCGAATAAATCGAACGCACCATCGGCACGCGGCGAAGTATTTTTTCGAGAACGCCGATGAAAAACCGTCCGAAAAGATTGCAGGAAACGAAGCCGATGAGCGCGATTACCGCCGCGACGATGAGCGCGGAAACGATCGTCACGCCCGCGTTGAACAACGGCGTCGAACGGACCTCCACGCCGAACGCGCGGAGAAAATACGTCAGCCCGCCGCGCGCCGGCGAAGCGAGAAAATTCACAAGCCAGACGATGATGTAAATCGTCAGCGAAACTGGCAGACAGAGAAGCAGCCCCGTGACGAACGCCTTGCGGACGGATTCGCCGAGACCTGTTTTGTTTGGTTTGGATTTTTGCGCCATTGTAAAAAAAAATTCAGATGAAGCGAAAAATAAGCGCGGCGGGAACGGAATTCGGTCTGCGGATTTTTTTTTGAAACGGGAAAAACGCGGGAACGCCGGACGCTACTTTTTTTGAGAAAGCGGCAAGCGCCACGCGGACGCGACGGACAAAATTTCGAGCAGCTTTTCGGAATCTCCGTCGCGCAACGCGGAAAAAAGCGCGTCGAAACGGTTACGGAAACGTTCCAGCGCGGGAAGAATCTCGCCGCGATTTTCTTCGAGAATCGCACGCCAGACGTGCGGATCGCCGGCGGAAACGCGCGTCGTGTCGCGCAGCCCTCCCGCGCCGCAATCGCGCCAGCTTTCCGGTTTTTCCGCGAGAGCGGCGGAAAGTGCCACCGCGACGGAATGCGGCAGATGGCTGACGTGCGCGACGATCGCGTCGTGTTCGGCGGGATCGACGAGCCGCGTTCTCATGCCGAGACTTTTCCAGAATTCCGCGGTGCGCGCGCCCGCTCCCGTCGTGCGGGAACGCGCGTCGTCCGCGACGAAGCAGAGATGATCTTCAAACAGATCCGCCCGCGCGGCGAGAATGCCGCTCAGCTCCGAGCCCGCCATCGGATGCGAGCCCGCGAAGCAGACGTCGGGCGGCAGCGCGCGATCGGCGTCGGCGCAGATCGCGGATTTCGTGCTGCCGACGTCCGTGACCAGCGCGCGCGGCTTCAGCGCGGGAACGCAGGCTTCCAGCAACGGCACGATTCGGTCCACGGGAACGCAGACGACGACCGCGTCCGCGCCGGCGACGGCTTCCTGCGGCGTTTCGAAGACCGCGTCGCAGTAGTCCGCACCGCGGCAGATTTCGCGCGTTCCCGCGCTGCGCGACCACGCGACGCACTCGGCGGCAACGCCGCGCGCCTTCGCCGAGCGCATGATGGATGCGCCGAGAAGACCGGCGCCGAGAATGGAAAGTTTCTGAATCACAAAATCTGCTATTCGCTTTCTATGGGCTATCGTCGTTTTTTATTTATCCGTTCCGCATTTTGTATTTAATGTAAGCGTTTAACAAGAATTTCCTTCATCTTTGCCATGCACCATTTCGTTTTCAAACCCGTTCAAGTCGTTCCCGCGCGCAAAAAATTCGGCGGCGTCGTCGGTCCGCTGATTTTTCTTCTCGTCGCGGCGGCGGCGCTTGCCGTCTTTTATTTTGCGAGCCTTTCCAAGGGTTCCCGCGAGGAATTCGCCGAGACGCAACGGGTCGTGGTCAATCCGGAAGAGGCGGAAAAAGCACTCGCGGATTCCCGTTCGTCGGAATCGCAGTTCAATTCCATTCACGAATTCAAGAAGGACGAAATCACGGACGGAGACGTCGATATTTACGAAAGGGCGGTCGACGCCTACAAGCGCTATCTCGCCTATTCGGGAGCGGCGTCGGCATACAATCCGCGCTACGAACAGATGCGCAAGACGCTTCACGACCTGCGCACGGACATCTTGAGAAAACGCTCCACGCAGCTCGAAATTCAGGCGGAAGACCTCGCGTCCGAAAAAAAATACAGCGACGCGGAAAAACTCTTCGCCGCCGCCGCGGGAATGGAATACCGGATCACGAAAGATTTTCCGCTCGCGACGAAAAAGAACCACGCGCGCGCGAACTTTCTCGAAAACCGCGCGCGGACGATGCAGGCGATCCCGCTTCAATTCAAAGCGAAACAGCTTCAGAAAGAGGGCGAAGCCGCCCTCAACGCCGCAAACTGGCCGAAAGCCGGGCTTTGCTTGAACGAAGCACTCGCCATCGAAAAAAAACTTTGGAGCGACTACCGCAACATCATCGTCTCGAACAGCGCCAACATTCTCCGTCTGCAAACGCTGATCACGACCGTGAGATCCGCGCCGGAATACGAGCGGCGGGAACGCGACGTCGCCGACGCCCGCGTCGCCGAGCAGAAAGGCGACTGGAAAGCCGCCGCCGCCGCGTGGTCGAGCGCGCTCGATAGACAGAACACGATTATGCAGAACTTTTCGCAGTCGCTTTACGCGGACAAAACCATCGCGCAGGAACTCGAGAGAAACCTCGCCAACGCGAACGCTCAGCCGTTGTTTCTTCAGCTGAAAAACGATTACGAAGAAATGCGCGCGGAAATCCGTTCCCGCAAAACCGACCGCGTGCCGATGCTCGCGAAACAAAATCTCCGCCGCGCGGAGGAAATCCTGCGGGAATGGCCGAATTCCTCGCTCATTTCCGAAAAATTTTTGCAGGAACTCCGCTATCTGGACGTCAAATCCTCGGACATCGCCGGCGTGCAGAACAGCTTTTTCAAGCTACTCGTTCCCGTTCCCGGCGCCGACGAAAATCTCCGCATGATGAAGACGGAAGTCTCGCAGGCACTCTACACGTTCATCATGCCGTTCAATCCGAGCGCGCGCAAGGCGCACGAAAATCCCGTGGAATCCGTGGATTTCAACGACGCGCAGGAATTCTGCCGCCGGATTTCGCTGCTCGTCGGCTGCAAGGTCCGTCTGCCCTCGCAGTCCGAATACGCCGCCGCCGCGGGAACGCCCGACGAAAACGCGCTGCTCCCGCAGGCGTGGCTGCTCGAAAATTCGTCGGGTCTCGTTCACGCCGTCGGAAAACGCGCGGCGAACGCCGCCGGATTCTTCGACCTTTACGGGAACGTCGCGGAATGGGTCACGCCCGACGCGGAAAGCGCGGGAACGCTGAAAAACTACGAGACCTTCCTCGCCGGCGGCGATTGCCAGACGCCTCTTTACTCGTTCCCGCACGACTTTTTCAAACCGGCGGCAGTTTCCGAAAAAAGCCGCACGCGCGGCTTCCGCATCGTCGCTGAACTCGCCGTCGAAAACGAATCCGGCACGCGCGGGAACGACGCGGCTTCCGCGAAAAACGCCGACGCCGACGCCGAGGAACCGGACGTTCCCGCGTCCGCAGAACCCGCCGAAACCGTTCTCGCGGACACGGCGAAGTGAACGCGGGAACGCGGTTTTTTTCCTTCAAAAAAAATGACTCTGCCCGACATTTCGTCCGCGCGGCGGCGCGCCAAAGAAATTGAAGCACTGATGGGCGCGCCCGATTTTTACGGCGACCAGCGCAGGGCGGGCGAAATCTCGGCGGAACATGCGCGGCTCGCCGCGACGATTTCGCTTTACGAAAAATGCGAACAGACGTTGCGCGCGCTCGAAGAAAACCGCGAGTTGCTCGCCGAGCCGGGAACGGATTCCGATCTGAAAATGCTCGCCGAGGAGGAAACAGCCCAGCTCGAACGCAACGCGGAAAAACTCTACGAGGAATTGATGCTCGCGATGATTCCCGCCGATCCGACGGATTCGCGGAACACGATCGTCGAAATCCGCGCGGGAACGGGCGGCGACGAGGCTTCGCTCTTCGCGGGCGATCTTTTCCGCATGTATACGCGCTACGCAGAAACTCGCGGCTGGAAATGGGAAATGCTCAGCTCCGCGCCATCGGAAATCGGCGGCTTCAAGGAAGTTTCCGTTCTCATCACGGGAACGGACGTTTTTAAGACGCTGAAATTCGAAAGCGGCGTTCACCGCGTCCAGCGCGTTCCCGCGACGGAAGCCGCCGGACGCGTCCACACGTCCGCCGCGACCGTCGCCGTTCTGCCCGAAGCCGAGGAAGTCGACGTGCAGATCGCGCCGGAAGACATCGAGCTGACCGTTTCCCGCGCGTCCGGCGCGGGCGGGCAACACGTCAACAAAACCGAATCCGCCGTGCAGATCATTCACAAGCCGACGGGAATCATGGTTTACTGCGCCGACGAGCGTTCGCAGATCCGCAACCGCGCGAAAGCGATGAAAATTCTCCGTTCCCGCATTTACGAAAAAAAACAGGAAGAGGAACGCGCGAAATACGCCGCACAGCGCAAAAATCAGATCGGTAGCGGCGACCGTTCCGAGCGCATCCGCACCTACAATTTCCCGCAGGATCGCCTGACGGATCACCGCATCGCCCTTTCGCTGCACGGCTTGCAGGAAATCATCGACGGCGACATCGCAACACTCATCGACGCGCTTCAGGCAGCCGACCGCCGCGCGAAGCTCGCAGACCTCGGAATCGGCGGCTGACGCGCGGGAGCGTTCCCGCCGCCTCTGCGCCGCCGTTCCCGCCTCTGCGCCGCTTCTCCGACGACACCGCGCGCACACTTCCGGGCGCTCCGCAAAAAAAATGAAAATCCTCGCGAGCGGCGCGCATTTGTTTTTTAATTTTTCGAAATGACCAACGAAAATCCGACTTTCGCAGAGAAGAAAAAATCCAAGGGCGGACTGAGCCGCGTCTGGCGCGCATTCGGCTACACGTGCGCGGGTTTCGCCGCCGCGTTCCGCTGCGAACACGCTTTCCGGCAGGAAATTTTCGTTTTCGTTCCCGCGGCGGTGCTCGTGATCCTCTCGCCGATCGACTGGATTTTCAAAGCGGCGCTGCTGTTCCCGCTGCCGTTGATTCTCGCTTTTGAAATGATGAATTCCGCAATCGAAGCGGTCGTGGACGACATTTCGCCCGAATACCGCGAGCTCGCCAAGCGCGCAAAGGATCTCGGTTCCGCCGCCGTTTTCTGCGCCATGGTCGCCGCCGCAATTCTCTGGTTCGCCGTCATTTTTTACTGCGTGAAAAGCGGACAGCTGGACGCGTGGCTGCCCGCCGGCGTTCCCGCGAAAGACTGATTTCTTTTTTTTTCGAAAAAAATGACGTTCGGCAACGGAGCGGAAGAACACGTCGACGCGCTGATCATCGGCGCGGGAATGAGCGGTCTCGCGGCGGGAATCCGCCTCGCACATTTCGGGAAAAAAACACTGCTCGTCGAGCGACACTCCGCCGTCGGCGGACTGAACGGATTTTACGCGATCGGCAACCGCGGCTTCGACGTCGGGCTACACGCGATGACGAACTACGTTCCCGCGGGAACGAAAAACGCGCCGCTGACGAAGCTGATGCGCCAACTCCGCATCCGCAGCGACGAACTCGACCTTTGCCCACAGCGCGAATCCGCGATTCACGCGTTCGGCAACCGCCTGCGCTTTTCCAACGATTTCGCGCTGCTCGAAAGCGAAATCGCGCGCGCGTTCCCGCGGGAAATCGACGCGTTCCGAAAGCTCGACGGGTTTTTGAAAAATTTCGACGAAACCGCGCTCGACGCAAAAGATTCCTCCGCGCGGGAATGCGTCGCCGCGTTCATCGCCTCGCCCGACCTCGCCGATACGCTCTTCATTCCGCTTTCGTTCTACGGGAGCTCGCTGCCCGACGACATGGCGCTCCCGCAGTTCGCGATCATGTGGCGCAGCATTTTCCGCGAAGGCTTCGCGCGTCCGCACATCGGCGTGCGCCAGATTCTGCGCCTGCTCGTGAAAAAATTCGCCGAAGCGGGCGGCGTGCGGAAAATGCGTTGCGGCGTGAAAAAAATCCGCGTCGAAAACGGGCGCGCCGTCGCCGCCGAGCTGGACGACGGCACGGTCGTCTTCGCGAAGAAAATTCTTTCGTCCGCGGGAGCGACAGAAACGATGCGCCTCTGCTCGGGCGTTCCCGCCGATTTCGGCGCGGACAATATCGGGAAGCTCGCGTTCTGCGAAACGATTTCCGTGCTCGACGCCGAGCCGGAGAAGGATTTCGGCTGGCGCGAAACAATCATTTTCTTCAACGACGCGGAACGCTTCCGCTACCGCGCGCCGAGCCGCCCGATCGATCCGAGCTCCGGCGTCGTCTGCATTCCGAACAATTACGCGTGGAGCGATCCCGCGCGCGCGCCGAAAGAGGGCTGCCTGCGCGTCACCTGCCTCGCGAATTACGCGCAGTGGAAAACGCTGCGCGGGAACGGCGAAGAAACTTATGCGCGGGCGAAAGCACTCGCCTACGAACGAATGCTCGACGCCGCGCTGACGCATCTCCCCGACGTATCCGCGGAAAAAATGCGCGCGAAGACCGTCGCGACGGACATGTTCACGCCGCTCACCGTCGAACGCTTCACGGGAAAGCTCGGCGGCGCGATTTACGGCGCGGAGCGAAAAAACCGCGCGGGAACGACGCCCGTCGAAAATCTTTTCATCTGCGGCACGGATCAGGGATTTCTCGGCATCACGGGCGCGATGCTCTCCGGCATTTCCATGGCAAACCTCCACGCGCTGACCTGAACGCCGCGGCGTTCCCGCAAAACGATTTCCTTTTTTCAAGCGATGAACATTTCCCTGCTGACGACCGATTTTCCCGGATACGCGCTGCTCGATTCCGGCGACCGACGAAAGCTCGAAAATTTCGGCGGTGTGCGCATCATACGCAGCGAGCCGAAAGCGTGGTGGACGCCCTCGCTCCCGCGCGAAGAATGGGCGAAAGCCGTCGCGACGCACGAGGACGATTCGCGCGAGGGACGTTGGAAATTTCGCGCCGAACGCGTTCCCGAGCCGTGGACGTTGCGCTTCCGCGACGCGTTTTCCGTGCAGCTGCGCTTTATGGACCGCTCCAAGCAAATCGGAATTTTCCCCGAACAGTCGCCGCACTGGGACAGAATCCTGAAAAATCCCGTTCCCGCGGGAAAACCGATGCGCCTGCTCAACCTTTTCGGCTACACGGGAGCGGCGTCGCTCGCCGCCGCGCGCGCGGGCTGGCAAGTTACGCACGTGGACGCGTCGAAGCCCGCCGTCGCGTGGGGACGGCGCAACCAGGAGCTCTCCGGACTTTCGCGCGCGCCGATCCGCTGGATTCTCGAAGACGCCGTGAAATTCTGCCGGCGCGAGGCGCGGCGCGGGAACGTTTACGAGGCGATTCTGCTCGATCCGCCCGCGTTCGGACGCGGACCGGACGGCGAGCTGTGGAAAGTCGAGCGCGACCTTCCCGCCCTGCTCCGCGTCTGCCGCGAGCTGCTCTCGCCCGACGCCCGCGCCGTGATTCTCACGCTTTACACGATCGACGCGTCGTCCGTGCTTTGCGGAAATCTCCTCGCGGAAACGACTTCGCATCTGCGCGGCGGAAAAATCGAAATCGGAGAACTCGCGACGCGGGAAACCTCGCCGGCGGCGCGGGTGCTTCCGCTCTCGCTTTGGAGCTGCTGGACGCGCTGAACGCGTTGAACGCGCGCGGCGAAAGCGGATTCTTCAAAAAAAAACGCGCTCCCGCAGGGCGACGCGGGAACGCGTCTTTTTTCATGACAAAATTAGCGAGGAGAAATGCCAGAAAATTTTTTCGCCGCCGCAGGCGAGGTAAATCGCCGCGCCGATGAGCAGCCACGGACCGAGCGGAAACGGCGCCGACTCGCCTCGGAAAACCGCTTCCGCGCATTCGTCGTCGCCTTCCATCGACAGAAGCGAGGATTCCGCCGCACGGCGCGCCTTTTCCACGCGTTCCCGCGAAAAAATCCGCGCGAGCGCGGCGGCGAAAAGCCCGATGAACGCCGACGCGAAAAACGCGAAAAGCGCGCCTTTCCAGCCGCAGAACGCGCCGATGCCGCCGAGCAGAATCACGTCGCCCTCGCCCATCGCCTCGCGGCGCATCGCCAGCGACGCGAAAAAGCGGAACCAATAGCACGTCATCGAACCGACGCCCAAGCCGACCGCCGCCGCGAAAAGCCCGCCGAACGCGTCCGCCGCACCGAGCGCCTGCGGGAACGCCGCGCCGCAGAGCAGCCCCGAGACCGCGAATGCCGCGTTCGCGCCGTCGGGCAAATACATCGTGTCCCAGTCGATGAACGCGAGCACGATCGCGAACGCGGAAAAAATCATCGCGGGAACGGCGTTTTCCAACGGCAGAAAATGCCACGCGGCGGCGAACGCGCACGCCGTCAGCAGTTCCACGGCGGGATAGCGGAACGAAATTTTCCGCCCGCAACAGGCGGCGCGCCCGCGCAGAAAAATCCACGAAAGCACGGGAACGTTCAGATAAATCGGAATCGGCTTCCCGCACGCGCAGTGCGACGGCGGAGAAACCACGCTCTCGCCCTTCGGCAGACGAAAAATGCACACGTTCAGAAAGCTCCCGACGATTGCGCCGAGCACAAAAAACGCGCCCGTGAAAAACCACGGGAACGCGAGCTGCGTCTCTCTAAAAATTTCCGGCATTCGCAAAAATTATAGCCGACGCGCCGCGCTTTTAAACGCAAATTCTCCGCCGCCCGAAAGAAAAATCCGACCGCGTTCCTGCGCGTCCGCGCTGAAATTCGAGCGCGCAAAAAAAAGCGTTCCCGAAAAAAAACGGCTTTCGCCGCAAAGGGAACAAAAAAAAACGCTTGCGTCGCGTTTTTTTTTTGCAAAATGGCATTTCGAAATTGAGAAGTTTTGCGCGGGAACGGTTTTCGCGCGGCTCGGTTTCATCAACACTCCTTAAATAAAAGTTTCATCACCAAAATCATGAAAAAGTTAATCTCAGTCGCGGCGTTTCTCGCCGCATCAACCGCGCTCGCAAGCGCGGCGACGGAAACCGTCAATCTGTTTACCGACGCGACCACGGGAACGTTAGTCTGGAAAAACAAGGATTCGGGTGCGACGAATCTCTCGGGCATAGACAGCAGCAGCGCTTATGTTACGGTCACAAGCTCCGACATCTCCTTACTGTTGACCACGCAGTGGGGGAACGTCCAAGAAGGAACAGGCACTTTTTACGTCGATTCCGGCTGGTATCTCGGAACGGGCGCGGGAACAGCACTCAACGGCTTCCCCGCAAGCGACTGGGCGTTGTCGTCTTCAGACGGCACGGCTACGTTCAAAACGAATACACGACCGGCATATAAATCGCAGTATGTCGCTTTCGTTTACAATTTGAGTGACTTGACGTTGAGCGGCAGCTACACGTCGGTGGATTCGCTGAATCTGTCGCTGTCTTACACGACGACGGAAAATTCCGCCGCGCAAATCACGCTGTGGTATGCCAATGCGTCGAACAATATCACCTCGTTAGCGACGGGTTCGGCATCGAGCGAAGGCACGACAATTAGCGGCACCATCGGATACGAGACGGACGGCAAAATTATCGCGCTCTTCTCCAATTCGAGCACGAGCGTCGCCACGACCTATTCGGGCGTGTCCCTCACGGCTTCGATTCCGGAACCGAGCGCGTTCGGCTTGCTCGCGGGCGCGGGCGCGCTGGCTCTCGTCGCGGCGCGTCGCCGCCGTCGCGCGAAATAAAATTTCTGGTTTTGTTGTGTGAAACCTGTTTGAAGTTTGGGCGTTCCCGCGCGTGGCTTTTCGCACGGGAACGTTTTTTTTTGCGCACGTTTTTTTTCAAAAAGCCCCGTTCGCTTTCGCGGGAGCGATTAAGCTT
>CAZWIK010000040.1:0-14466 GCA_964633895.1 uncultured Enterobacteriaceae bacterium
GGTTTCGCTAACAATCCACAAAAAAAGTTTCATCAAAAATCATGAAAAAATTCATTACAACCGCGGTGCTTTTCGCCGCTTCAACCGCGCTTGCGAGCGCAGGGACGCCGAGCATAAGCGGCGTTACTTACGAAACCGCCACCGCCGACACAAGCGGCACATCCGTCATCGCGACGGTCGTCATGAACGGCGCGACCTATGCGGCGGCCATGTCCGGAACCAGTTACACCAATCGCTACGTGCTCTTTTACTTGTCCGGCTCTTACGTCGGCTCCAAGGACACAGCAACAAGTGGCGACGTCGGCATCGGTTTTTACAATGACGGCACCAGCAACCACTCCGGATTTTGGATCGCGCTGAATTATCAGAACTACAATGCGAGCGAGCCGACGTTCACACAAGACACTCATTCCGGCTCAAACACAAGCGTTCAATTCGACAGATCCAACGGTAAATGCTATCTCGTCAACGGCACGACCGAAGTCGAAAAAATCGCCGTCTCCTACGGTTTCTCTTCGGGAACCCAAAGCAACTATGCGTATTACGGCATCGCAGTCTCCGTGCTTCTCGCGGACGGAACATGGCAAACGCTCTCGTCCAGCGTCACGTCCGAATGGCTGGGAACAACCGACAGCGGCGGCTGGGTGTTTTCTTGGGATACTTACTCTTATGCGAGCGACTACGTGTCGGAAGTCTTCTTTAACGCGGACGCCGGCGAAATAACGACGACCGCACTTTCGGAGGCGAGCCTTACCGCGCTGAATATTCCCGAGCCGAGCGCGTTCGGCTTGCTCGCGGGCGTCGGTGCGTTGGCGTTGGTTGCGGCGCGGCGGCGGCGGCGGCGTTCCCGCGCGAAATAACTTTGTTTGTGTGAAACCTGTTTGAAGTTCGGCGTTCCCGCGCGCGGCTTTTCGCGCGGGGACGCTTTTTTTTTGTTCGGGGCATTGACGCTCGCGGGAGCGATTAAACTTTTAAGCTGTTAAGCTCATAAGCTTTTTTTTTGCGTTCCCGAAAAAAAGAAAAAAGCGGCTTTCGCCGTCGCCGCGCGGGAACGCGTTCTCCCGAAAAAAAACGGCTTTCGCCGCGCGCGGGAACGCAAAGTAAAAAACGGCGGAATCTTGTTCGCAAAAAACGTTCCCGAGCGTATCGAAAAATTAATTAGGACGAAGACTTCTGCTTCACCCAGCGGATCGCCTTTTTTTCGCCTTCAAACGAAATCGAATCCATCCCTTTCGCTTCGGGCATTTCCGTCGGGAACGGTTGCGCATTTGGCGAAAACAGATCGAAGCACTCTTTGCTGTGCGGAGTTTTGACGCCGTAGAGCCCCAACACGGTATGATAGACGAAATCGTGCGAAACGACGCCGAGCCGCTCCCGATTTTCGCACAACGCGCGCCACTTTTCCGGATGTTCCCGCTTAAAGCTTTCGGAGCACCAGATGAAAAACAGCACGTGGCGCACATCCCGGCTCCGAAACGAACGCGTAAAAAACGGCGCTTTCTCGTTGATTTCCTGCCCGTGGTCCGAAACGTAAATGTAAACGGCGTCTTTGTCGCGTAGCGCGTCGATGACGTTCCCGCAAAAATCGTCCGTCGCGAAAATCGTGTTGTCGTAATCGGCGACGCACGCGTCGAACTTCGAATCGCCGGCGTTCCCGAAGCGGGAGAATTTTATTTTATCGTAATTTTTGAACGGAAGATGAGAACCTTCGCCGTAATACAGGAAAAATTCCGGCACTTCCGCTTTGGAAATCTGTGCCGTAATCGCGGGAACGAGCGCGTCGGAGGTTCTGCGCGTCGTTTTCGTTTTATCAAAACTCCGGCAGATTGCGGCAAGCGAAATGTTGTGCATGGAATCAAGCAAATCCGGCGGCATCGACGAGCAAAACGCCACCGTGCGAACGCCGCTCTCTTTCAGCGCGGGAACGAAGCTGCCCCCGCGGATCACGGGATCGAGCACTTCCGCCGGCGTCATGATTCCGAGCACGGAAAAACGCGTTCTATTTGAAAAAGAAACGCACCGCGGGAACGAAATGAGCCGGCCTTCTTCGTATTCTTTCCGCATGCGCGGCATCGTGTCGCGCGCATAGCCGTTGAACGGCGCGTGATCCGCGCGAACGCTCTCGCCGAGGTGCAAAAACACGAGCGGCGCGTTTTTCTCCGCACGCGAGCGTTCCCGCGCAAGCGTCTGCGGGTCGGATTCCAATTTCAAAAGGGCGTTCAGTATCGAATTGTCCGTCTCCGTCGCGTTGAACGATTTCTTCTTGAACGATCCCTTCTCTTCCAAAACGGCAGACATAGGCTCCAGAATTTGCCGCAACGGCGTCGCCGTCTTTGAATTTTTCATCAGACAAAGAAAAAGAATCATCGCGATGAGCGCTGTTTTCCGATACCGGATCCGCAGATGAATTTTTCCCAAAAACCAGGCGAAGAAAATTGCCGAAACGAGGCAAGCGATGCACAACGCGATTTCCGTGGCACCGATGAATTGGCGCGCCTCTTCCCAGTGCGTTTCCGCGATGTCGAGCGCGAGAACCCTCGAGTCGAAATACACGCCGTAAACCCAACCGATATACGCGAAAAACGTCGCGGGAACGAAGAGGCACAACGTCAGCGGAATCCGCAACGCGAAGCGCACCTGCGAGAGAACCGCGAAAAACAGGGTCAGCCAAACCGTCGTTCCCAAGAAACACCGCGTCTTTTCTGCTAAGAACGCTTTTCTTTCAAAAAATGTGATCGGAAAAACGCCATCCGGAAACGAAAAATAAAACGCATACGCGAAAAGTGCCGCCATTCCCGCAAGCAGAAGCCACGGGAAAACGCGCGTTCCCGCAATTTTACGTAGAAGAGAAAAAAAATTTTGCATGAGGCGAAAGAACATACCCCCCCCCGATTCGTCTTTTCAAGGCAAAAACCAGCCGTTCCCGCACGCGCGCCCTCATGTTTTCCCACCCTACCGCGGGAACGCTTTTTTTCGCGGGAACGCGAAAATTCTGTTGCGGGAGCGAGAATGAATCACTACCGTTCCGGTAGCTTAATTTTTCTTTTTTTTACATGGAATTTGAAACACTTTGCCTTCACGCGGACGGGAACAAGCGGGACGAATGGGGAACCCTCTCG
Organism: uncultured Enterobacteriaceae bacterium; assembly: GCA_964633895.1. Classification (GTDB taxonomy): domain Bacteria; phylum Verrucomicrobiota; class Verrucomicrobiia; order Opitutales; family UBA953; genus Spyradosoma. Next base: position 3,120 of record CAZWIK010000040.1, read on the forward strand.
ATGCCGATTTGCCAAGCGGCGACGTTCGTTCACAAGGGCGTCGACATTCCCTCGGAACACAGCTATTCGAGGCTTTCGAACCCGACGCGCGCGCATCTGGAACACACGATTGCCGCGCTCGAAGGCGGCGCGGCGGGTTTCGCGTTTTCTTCGGGAATGGCGGCGCTGACGACGCTGATGAAGATTTTCCGCGCTCCCGTGCACGTCATTTCTTCGGAAGATTTATACGGCGGTAGCCTGCGTCTTTTCCGCAACGTGAACGTCCACGAGGGCTTCACGTTCGATTTCGTCGATACGACGGACTCAGAAAAAGTCCGCGCGCTGATTCGGCCGGAAACGAAAGCGATCTTCGTCGAAACGCCAAGCAATCCGCTGATGCGCGTTTCGGACATCGCGGCGCTTGCGCGGATCGCGCGGGAACGCGGGCTGCTGCTCATCGTGGACAATACGTTTCTCACGCCGTATTACCAGCGTCCGTTGGGACTCGGCGCGGACGTCGTTCTGCACAGCGCGACGAAATACCTCGGCGGGCACAACGACACGCTCGCGGGATTTCTCGTCGCGAAAACGCCGGAGCTCGCGGAACGCATCGCCTACGCCGCGAAAACGATCGGCGGCTGCCTTGCGCCGTTCGACTGCTTCCTCGTCGAGCGCGGCATCAAGACGCTTCCCGTCCGCATGGACAGAATCAGCGAAAACACGAAAGCGATCGCGGACTGGCTGCGCACCGTGCCGCAGATCAAAAAAACTTATTACGCGGGCTTCGCCGATCACGCCGATTACGCCGTTTCCGCGAAGCAGTCGAGCGGCTTCGGCGGCATGATTTCGATCGAAGTCGAAAGCCGCGAGCTCGCCGAACAGGTTCTGCGCGAAGTCAAAGTTTTCCAATACGCGGAAAGCCTCGGCGGCGTGGACAGCCTCATCACCTACCCGATTCGGCAGACGCACGCGGACGTTCCCGCGGAAGAGCGCGAAGCGCGCGGAATCAACGACCGCTTTCTGCGCATTTCCGTCGGCATCGAAAACGTGAAAGACCTGATCGCCGACCTGCGTCAGGCGTTCGCCGCGCGATAATTTTTTTTCAAAAAAAAAATCCGTTCCCGCATGAATTACGATTTTGACAAAATCATCGACCGCACCGGCACGAACAGCCTGAAATACGACTTCGCGCGGGAACGTGGCAAGCCCGACGACCTCATTCCGCTCTGGGTCGCGGACATGGATTTCCGCGCGCCGCAGGAAGTCATCGACGCGCTCAAGGCGAAAGCCGACCACGGCATTTTTGGCTATTCCGAACCGAAAGAAAATTATTTCACCGCGCTCGGGAACTGGTGTCGTTCCCGCTACGGCTGGGCGTGCGAACCGAAAAATTTTCTGCTGACCTGCGGCGTCGTTCACGCGCTCGCGACGCTCGTGCGCATTTTGACGCGCGAGGGCGACGCCGTGCTGATCTGCCAGCCGGTTTATTATCCGTTCGCGGGAACGATTCGGGCGAACCGCCGGAAGCTCGTCGTCAGCGAACTGAGGAACGACGACGGGCGCTATTCCGTCGATCTCGAGGATTTCGAGCGGAAAATCGCGGAAAACGACGTCAAAGTCTTCATTCTCTGCAATCCGCACAATCCCGTCGGGCGCGTCTGGACGCGGGAAGAACTCGAAACGCTCGGCGATATCTGCCTGAAACGCGGCGTTTTCGTCGTTTCCGACGAAATCCACGCGGACTTCATCTACGGGAACGCGCGGCACACCGTCTTCGCGTCGATAAAATCCGAATTTGAAAAAAACTGCGCGGTCTGCACCGCGCCGAGCAAGACGTTCAATCTCGCTGGATTGCACATCGCGAACACGTATCTCGCCGATCCCGCGCTGCGCCAGAAATTTCTCGCGGAGCTTGACGCGCAGGGCTACAGCCAGTCGAACGTCATGGGCATCGTCGCCTGCCGCGCCGCCTACGAACACGGCGCGCCGTGGCTCGACGCGTTGCGCGGCTACTTGCAGGGCAATCTCGATTTCGTCCGCGGATTTCTGCGGGAACGCGCGCCAAAAATCCGTCTCGTCGAGCCGGAAGGCACGTATCTGATCTGGCTGGATTTCCGCGCGCTCGGTCTCTCCGACGCGGAAATCAAAAACCGGATGCTCAACGACGCGAAGCTCTGGCTGGACGACGGCTACATCTTCGGCGCGGGCGGGAACGGTTTTCAGCGCGTCAACATCGCGTGTCCGCGCGCGCTGCTCGAACGCGCACTCATTCGCCTCGCGGGCGCTTTCTCGGGAAAAAACTGAGCGTTCCCGCGCGAATTTCCGGACGTTTCCGCCCGCCCCGCGGGAACGCGAAAAATCCATTAGACATTCCGCGCCCGAAAGCGCAAAATGACGCGTTCCGTTCACCGTCATGAGCAAGCTCGACAACAAGTGGATGCGCGGCGCCGTTCCCGCGCTCGGAATTCATCTCTCGATCGGCTCCGTTTACGCCTGGTCGCTTTTCGTCAAACCGATCGCCGACGCACTCGGCGCGCCGCAATCCCGCGTGCAGATCGCGTTCAGCCTCGCGATATTTTTTCTCGGTATGTCCGCGGCGTTCGGCGGTCCGTTCGTCGAAAAAAACGTGCGGCGTTCAAGTCTGCTGAGTTGTGTCTTTTTCGTTTCCGGTCTGCTCGCGACCGCGCTCGCTGTCCGCTTCGGAAGTCTTCTCGGAATTTACCTCGGCTACGGTTGCCTGATGGGCATCGGGCTCGGCATCGGCTACATTTCTCCGGTGAAGACGCTGATGATGTGGTTTTTCGACCAAAAAGGGCTCGCGACCGGCATCGCCATCACCGGCTTCGGTTTCGCGAGCGCGATCGCCGGTCCCGCCATCACGCTTTTGTTGGAAAAAACTGGCTCCGTGAGCGGCACGATCGCCGCGCTCGCCGCGATTTACGTCGCGCCGATGGTCGTTTCCGCGCTGCTGATAAAAAAGCCTTACGACGACAGCGTTTCCGTCGCCTACGAAAACGAAATCCGCTTCAAGTATTCGCGCATTCTGCGCAACCTCGTCTTCGTTCTCATCTGGCTGATGGTTTTTCTGAACATTCATTGCGGGCTCGCGCTGATTTCCGTCGCCGCGCCGATGATGAAGGAAATTGGCATCGGCGCGGGAACGGTCGCGTTCACCGTCGGCGTCATGGGCGTCTTCAACGGCGCGGGACGGCTTCTCTTTTCCGCCGTTTCCGACAGATTCCGCTACCGCGCGAAAATCTACATCTGCATTTTCTCGCTCTCGCTCGCCTCCGTTCTCGCGGCACTGGTTTTCCGTGGGAACGCCGCCGCGCTGATCGCGATGCTCTGCGTCGTTTCCGCGACTTACGGCGCGGGATTTTCGAATCTGCCGACGCTTCTCGCCGACCAGTTCGGAATGCGCAACATCAGCAAAATCCACGGACTGAGCCTCACGGCGTGGGCGATCGCCGGAATCACGGGAAACCAGATGAGCACGTTCGTCCAGGCGCGTTCCGGAAGCTACGCGAACGTGCTCTTCGTCCTGCTCCCGCTCTTCGCCGTCGGGCTCGCGCTTTCGTTCGTCGTTCTGAACAAACGGCGCACCTCGCCGCCGCCGCCGGTAGCGTAAAGCCGTTCGCCGCTGGCGGAGAAAATTTTCACAGATTTCCGAAGATGGGAAGCGCGCGCAACACCATTGCTACGCAATAGAGAAATGCCGTTCCCGCGCGCCTTGCAAGGGTTTTAAAAAGGTCAAACAAAAAAGCGTTCCCGCACCGGAGGATGTGCGCGGGAACGCTTTTTCGTCTTAAAAAGAAACCGGATTAAAGTTTCTTTTTGCCTTCGAAGTACGCTTCGATTTCTTCGAGCGTGCGCCCTTTCGTTTCCGGCAGGAAGAAGACCGCCGTGATCCAGTAAATCACGGTGCAGCCCGCGCAGAAGAAGAAGATCGTGGAATAACCGTAATTGCCGACGACCGGCAGGAACGTTCCCGCGATGACCGTCGAGACGCCCTGGTTGATCAGCAACGCGATCGACATGCCCATCGCGCGGATGCGGTTCGGCATCAGCTCGGAAAGCGCGAGCCAGACGCAGACGCCCGGACCAACCGCGAACGACGCGATGAAGATCGCGAAGAACAGCGTGACGAGCCAGCCGTTCGCCGCGCTAGGGAGCGGTCCAATTTCGAGGCTCTTGATTTCAAACGTCTGGTTTTCCGCCTTGGGAATCTTGATTTCCCGCTCCGAAGCGGGCGTGTCTTCGCGGACGACGATCGTCTTGACGTTCACGGCGCCGTTGAGCTTGTAGACGAATTTAACCTGCGCCGGCACGAACGTTTCCGTCTTCATGAGTCCCATGACTTCCGCCGGAGTAACTTCCGCGAAAAACGCGTATTCGACTTCCTTCGTCGCGGGAACGCCGGTCGCTTCGTCGATGACTTCAAGCCCGGTCTTTTCGTCGATGACAGACTCGATGCGCGTGGCGGAATACGCTGCGGGATTCACGACGGACGTGTAATCGACCATCTTGCGCTCGGAATTGAGGAAGAGCGCGGCGACGCCGAGCAAACCGACGATGATTCCCGACGTGCCGAGCGTGAGCAGAAACTTGCGACCTTTTTTATCCACGAGCACCATCGCGACGATCGTCATCACCATGTTGAGAATCTTGACGGTGAGGTCGCCCTGGTTCGCGACGTGCCCGTCAAGCCCCGCCTGTTTCAGCACGTCGACGATGTAGGCGAGCACGGAATTGATTCCCGTCGCCTGATTGCACGCGAGAATCACGACAGCGAGAACGAACGGCACAATGTATTTTTTCTGGAAAAGCGAATCCTTGGGCACATCGGCTTTTTCCTTGGCGTTCCCGTCATTTTCGGAAGAAACGCCCATTTCGTCGAATTCTTTTCTGGCTTCTTCCGCACCGCGGGAACGCTCAAGCGCCTTGAGCGCGGCGTCCTTACGGTTTTTCTTGAAAAGCCAACGGGCGGATTCGGAAATGAAAAACGCGCCGACGGAGAAAATCACGCCGGGAACGGCGCATGCCCAGAAGATCGCGCGCCATGCGAAGTTTTTCGCGGCGAGAATCGCGGCACCCTTTTCGGCGACCGACGCATAATCTGCGGCGGAAACGGATTCGACGTGGCTCGCGAAATAAAGCCCGACCGCCGCGGCGAACACAAGCCCGACCGTGAGCATGAACTGGAACATTCCCGTGCCGAAGCCGCGCTTGTCCGCCGTCAAACATTCCGCGAGATAAAGCGGAACGACGACGCCGACGAGACCCGCCGCCGCGCCTTGGAGGATACGTCCAGCGACGAGAAACGCAAAACCGTTCGGCAGACAGATGATCGGCACGGAAAGCACGAAGCAGATGCCCGCGAGAATCATCACTTTTTTGCGCCCGAACAAATCGGAAAGCGCTCCCGCAAACAGCGAGGAAAGCACAGAGCCGAGCAGAACTGCCGCGACGACGGTGGAAAGCTGCGCCGCCGTGTAGTTCGTCGTCGCCTGCAGATACGGAAGCGCGCCCGCGATGACGCCGACGTCGATCCCGTAAAGCAAGCCGCCCAAACCCGCGATGAACAGCAGATACTTGTTGTAGAGTGAGGTTGATTTTGACATAAAGCTGAAACGAATTTTCGGCGGAAATTAGAAAAAAAAATCGGCGAGAACGCAATGGAATAAACTCGGGAACGCGCGAATTCCAATTTTTTTTCAAATCGGCTTTGCAATGAGATCGTAAGCCTTGAAGCCCGTGACGACGACGTCTGCGAACGTTCCCGCGGGAATGCGCTTCGGCACGTAAACGACGCCGTCGACCTCGAAGCCGTCGCCCGCGCCGCGCGCGATTCCTGGCTCGTCGACGAGTACACGGATTTTTTCGCCGACGCGGGAACGCATCCGTTCCCGCGAAATGCCCTGCAGGAGCGCCATCGCCGCGTCGCGCCGGCGCGCCTTTTCCTTTTCCGGAATCTGCGCGGGCAACCGCGCCGCCGCCGTGTTTTCTTCCCGCGAATAAGCGAAGACGCCCACGCGGTCGAACTTTTCCTCGCGGAGAAATTCCGTCAGTTCCTCGAAATCCGCCTTCGTCTCGCCCGGGAAACCGACGATGAACGTCGAGCGAATCACGACGCCCGGAATGCCCTTGCGGATTTTCGCGATGAGCTCGCGAATGTATTTTCCGTCCGTCTCGCGGTTCATCGCCGCGAGCATTTTGTCGGAAATGTGTTGCAAAGGAATATCGACGTAGGGAACGACTTTCCTGCATTTCGCGAAAACGGAAATCAGCTCGTCGCTCCAATGCGCGGGGTGTGTGTAAAAAACGCGAATCCAGAAATCGCCACGGATGCGGTTCAGCGCGCGCAGCAGCGTCGCGAGCGAATCGCCCTGCGCGGAATCGATTTTCGTCGTTCTGCCGGCGCGCGTTTTTTTCCAAGTATCCATTCCGTAATACGTCGTGTCTTGCGCGATCAGATTGATTTCCTTCACGCCGTTGACCTGCACGAGCGTTTTGACTTCGGCGACGATGTCGGCGACGGCACGGGAACGGTGCCGCCCGCGGATTCCCGGAATCGCGCAGAACGCGCAGCCGTGATTGCAGCCTTCGGCGATTTTCACGTTCGCGATGTGCGGGAGCGTGAGACGACCGCGCGGCGTGTCGAAATTCGGAATGTAGCGCGGGTGCTTCGTCACGGCGACGGGCGTTCCCGCGGGAACGTTTCCGCCGGAAAGCGCGTTCCCGCAGAGACGTTCGATCAACGGCGCGATTTTTTCGAGTTCGTCGATTCCGATGAACGCGTCCGCACCCGGCAGCATTTCCCGCACGCGTTCGCCGTAGCGCTGAGGCATGCAACCCGCGACGATGATTTTCAGCGGAGTTTTTTGTCCGCGGCGGCGCGCTTCCCGCACCATGTCCGCGACCGCGTCGGAACTTTCTTTCCGCGCATCGAGAATGAACGAACACGTGTTGACGACGACTGCGTCCGCTTCCCGCGGATCCGCCGTCAGCCGCATTCCCGCTTCGAGAATGTGTCCGATGAGAACTTCGCTGTCCGATTGATTTTTCGGACAACCCAGAGAAATGATTCCGACCGTGAGCATGGGAATTTGAAATTAAAAAAAACGGGCGGCGGAAAAATCCCCGCGCGGGAACGCGTTTTCGCGGCGTTCCCGCGTTCAGTCGAAGATGTTCCACGCCCAGAAACTTTCATAGAGAATCCAAAGGAAAAAAAAGTAAAGCGCGAGCAGCGCGATGCGCTGAACCCAGCGCCAGAAGACGGCTTCGGGCGAGCCTTCGCCCGTGAACGGCGCGCCGAAAATCCAGCGCAGAGCGCGTTCCCACCACGGCGGACGTATTTCCTTCCAGATGTCCCCGCGCCCGAAAAGCACGCAACCGCCATAGCGGCGCGCGATTTTTCTGAAAATCCATGAGAGCGGCGAAAACACTTTTCGTTTTCAAAAAAAAACGGGGAAAAAACAAAGCTTGCGTTCCCGCGCCTAAGCGTTCCCGCCGCCGCAGGTGCAATGCCCGCAGGAGCCGTCGCCGCGGCAATGCGGTTCTTCGACGACGGGCAGTCCGTCGCGCAGAATTTCGGCGAGCGTTCCCGCCAGATTTTCGCGCGGGAAGGCGATTTCGCGGCGCTCCCGCGTGTCGCGCACCTTGACGACGCCGAGCGCGAGTTCGTTCGCGCCGTAAATCAGCGCGTAGCGCGTTCCCGTCTGCTCCGCCGCCTGAATGAGCTTGCCGAATTTCCCGCCTTTGAACGAATATTCGACGCGCAGTCCGGCGCGGCGCAGATCCGAAACGTCCGCGAGTGCGGCGGCGCGGTTTTCCTCGCCGAGCACGATCGCGTAAAAATCCGGAGCGTCGATGATTTGCGGCAAAAGTCCCTGCTGTTCCAGAAGATTGCGCAGCGTGACGTCGCCCATGCCGAAGCCGACCGCCGGCATGTCCGGACCGCCGAGTTTTCCGACGAGCCTGTCGTAGCGTCCGCCGCCCGCGAGCGCGCGCCCCTCGCCGATGAGTTGGAACGCTTCGAAAACGAAGCCCGTGTAATACGCCAACCCGCGGACGATCGTCAAATCCGTGCGGACGAATCCGCCGACGCCGAGCGCGTCGAGCAGCGCGAGCAGTGCTCGCCAGTCGTCCAGGCGCGCGGCGAGTTTTTCGTTCCCGCCGAAGCGTTTTTCGAGTTCGGAAAAATCGCGGATCGCGACGAATTCCCGAATTTTTTTCAGCGTTCCCGCAGGCTCGAGTGGTGTTCCCGCGAGCGCCGCCGTCATCATTTCGAGCAGACCTTCCGCGGAAACGCGTTCGAGCTTGTCCGCGACGGCGAGAGCCCTGACCGCCGTCGCCTCGTCCGCGATGCCGATGCTTTCAAGAAAAAGAAACCAGAGCGTGCGGTCGCTCAGCCGAATGCAGAAATCCGATTTTCCCAAACCGAACGCGCGGAGCGATTCCGCGCAGAGCGCGATGATTTCCGCGTCGGCGGCGCAACCGGGTTCGCCGAGAATATCCGCGTTGTATTGATAAAACGCGCGAAGGCGTCCGCGCTGCTGTTTTTCGTAGCGGTAATTTTCGCCGATGCCGAACCATTTGACGGGACGCCGCAGCGTTCCCGCGCGCGCGCCGACGAGACGCGCCAGCGACGGCGTCATTTCCGGACGAAGCGAAACCTTGCGCCCGCCCTTGTCCTCGAAATTGAAAAGCTGCGAAACGATTTCCTCGCCGGATTTTTCCGTGAAGAGCTCGAGCGGTTCGAGCGCGGGAGCGTCCCATTCCTGAAAACCGAAGCGCTGCGCCACCTCGCGCCAACGCCCGAAAATGAAATTGCGCACGGCGCAGTCCTCAGGATAAAACTCGCGAAAACCGGGAAGTGATTTAAACTGCATAACAAAAAAATTTTATTTTCGCCGAGAAAAAAAAATCAGGCGAACAAATCCAGCCAGAACAGCGAAACGACCTCGCCCACCAGCAGAAGCGCAATGCAGACATAGACGAAAAACGTGAAATTGTCCGCCGCGAGCGGTTGCATGCGCAAGCGCGTGCGGCGCGCGGGAACGCTTTCTTCCGGTGTCTGCTGTGTCTTCACGGTGCGGATTAAAGCACAACGCGCCCGCGCGCTCAACGGAGAATTATTTTCCGTTCCCGCAGAAAAACTTTGCGAGAACGCCGGCGCGTCCGCTATCCTTTCAAAAAAGATACCGCAATGAACGCCCCGATTTCCATCGTCAATCCCGATTGCCCCGACGCGCTGTGGGACGTCTCCGGCGCGTTCGTCAACGATCGGGAACTGCTTCTGTTTCACGACTTTTTTCTTCAGACGACTGGCATGAAGCTCCTGAAGCTCGTTCACGGCTCGCCGCTTTTTCTCTGGAACAGCGGGCGCGTGCTCCCGCGCGCGGCGTGCGCGCCGGAACAGATCCGCGACGCAGGGCTCGCCTACGCCCGCCGAGGGATCGCGCTCGACCTCACGTTCTCGAATCATTTGCTGAAAGCGGAACACATGGACAACCCGACCGGGAACGCGCTGCTCGCTTTTTTTGAAAAACAAAATCCGACCGGAAACAACGCCGTCATCTGCGCCTCCGACGTGCTTTTCGACCACGTGGGGAAAAATTTTCCCAAGCTCAAGCGCGTGTCGTCCATTCTGAAAGTCGCGGCGGAAAACGGACGCGGGAACGCCCGCTATTACCGCGGGCTCGCGGAACGTTTCGACAAGGTGATGATTCACCCGGACGATTCCGTGAATTTCGAAATGCTCGCGGAGCTCGAAGACAAGGATCGCTACGAAATTCTCGTCAACGAATACTGCATCCGCGGCTGCAAAATCCGCCCGTGGCACTACAAATATCTTTCGAGCCTCGCGCTGGATTACTTCGGACACGTCGATAAGAATTTCGACGAACGCTGGAAAAACAACGGCTGTTCCGACCTAAACGTACTCGTCGGCGATCCCGAACGCAACGTCGCCGCGCTCACGCGCGACGAAATCCGGCGGCTTTACGACATGGGATTTCGCAAATTCAAAGTGCAGGGACGCGGAATGCTCAACGGCGCGGGAATGCTCTACGATCTGCTGCGGCTCGTCCTGCGGGAAGACGACGCGGGCGAAACGCTCATGCAGCGGCTGAAACTCCAATTTCTCGAAGCGACGTCCACGCTGACGCCCGCCGTCTGAACGCGTTCCCGCGAAATCCGTTTCCGTCCGCGCGAAAAAAACTCCTCGTCCGCAGAAAAAAAAATGAGCAGCAACATTTCCGTTCCGTCCAACTTCGTTTCTCTCGCTCCCGCGCCCGCCGCGGGAACGCGCGCTCCGCTGAATCCGGCGTTCGTTCCCGCGCAGAAAAAAAAGCCGATGGCGATTCTCGCCGACTCGGATTTTCCGGAAGCGCGTTGGAACATCGGCGGCGTTTTTCTTTACGACAACGCGCAGTCCGTTCTCTGTGACTTCGCGCAAAGCAATTTCGAACGCAATCCGGCAATCGCCGAAATTCACGGTGCGCCGCCCTGCGCGTGGTCGCTCGAATGGTATCAGTTCCGCCCGCTGATCTCGCCTGGAAAAATCGCCGCGCGCCTCAAAGCGCTCGCCGCCAAGCCCGCCGCGTTCACGCTTTATCTCGACAATCCGCGCATTTCTCCGGAAATGCTCGACGATCCCGTCGGGAACGCGTTGCTCGGCTACGCGGCGCAGATGCCGCGCGCCGCCGTTTCCGTCGCGTCGGAAATCCTCGCCGAGCACGTCCGCCGAAAATTTCCCGCGTTGAAAATTTGCGCGGGGCAAAACAAAGTCGTCGCGGAAAACGGGCGCGGGAGTGCCGAATATTATCTCGACGCCGCGCGGCGGTTCGCCTGCGTCGCGATTCATTCCGATGACGCGTTCAACCTGCCGCTGCTGAAAAAACTTGCGGAAAACGCCGACGCGTCGAAATTTGAAATCACGCTCAACGACACCTGTCTGCGCGGCTGCCCGCTGCGGGAACGCCATCTCGACGCGCTCGCGGAAATCAGGAAAGACCCGTGGAACGCCGCGCCGCTGCGGGAACGGCATCGGCTGCTCGCCGAGGCAAAATGCGAGGAAGTTTCCGCGTCGTCCGCGCCCGACGCGCCGCGCGCCGCCCTGCTTTCCCGCGAAGACGCGAAAGCCGCTTACGCGCTCGGATTCCGCCGCTTCCGCGTTCAGGCGGAAACGCTGCGCAGCGAAGCCGCGTTTTTCTGGTCCGCGCTGCGCTGGATTTTTTCGGCGAAGCCGGAACATTTTCACTACTTCGGTCTGATCGCCTCGTCGCTGATCACGAAAATCAAAGAACCCGTTCCCGTGCTGACGAGCGGACTCGACCCGCTCGTCAAACGCAAATACGATTGAACC
>CAZWIK010000041.1:0-13502 GCA_964633895.1 uncultured Enterobacteriaceae bacterium
TACGAATTAAAAATTCGCATGGCTTTTTCGCGCGTTTTCGTGCTTTTCCGCGCGGGAGCGCGCGCGTTATTCACGGGCGCGGCGCGCGTCGGAAGCATCCGTGCATTCTGATTCTGCTATAATTGACGACGCTATGAAAAATTTTAAGGAAATTTCGTCGGCGGATTTCGGCGTGAAGCCGATCGAGCTGATCAAAAACGGCTGGATGCTGATTACGGCGGGAACGCGGGAAAAAATCAACGCGATGACCGCGAGCTGGGGCGGGCTCGGCGTGATGTGGAATTTGCCCGTCGCGTATGTCGTAATTCGTCCGCAGCGCTACACAAAAACGTTCGTCGATGCGGGCGAAAGGTTTTCGCTGTCATTCCCGCCGGCGAAGTTCAAGAAACAGATGGCGTATCTCGGCAGCGTTTCCGGACGCGACGAAGACAAAATCGCGAAGTCGGGGCTTACGCCGGTTTTCGACGACGCGACGGGAACGCCGTTTTTTGAAGAATCTCACACGGTGCTGATCTGCCGCAAGCTCTACGCGCAGCCGATGGCGCCGGAATTTTTCATCGACCGCGCTCCCGCCGAGCAGTGGTATCCGCAGAAGGATTTTCACACGCTTTACGTCGCGGAAATCGAAAAAATCCTCACGGAGTGAGTTTTTGCGCCGCTTCGCGTTCCCGCCGGGAAAAAAACGGCTTGCAATTCCCGACGCTTTCGCAGAAAGTTTTAAACGTTTTCGGGATCCCGGCGGTTTCGCCACCGTTCCCGTCGACCGTCTTCCCGCTTGCGCGCGGCGAGAGGTCTGCTTCTCCGAATTCCATTTGGGAATCCTTTTTTCCTTCGCGGGAAAAAACGCGTTCCCGCCGAGAAGAAAAACGTTTCAGAAAAACCGATTTCAGCACACGCGAAATGAGCGAAAACAATCCACAGGCACAGCCTCAGAAGTTTCGTCCCCGATTCAATAAATTCGGGAAGAACGCCAAAAAGAATTTCCGCGGGAACGCGGGGAACGGACAGCCGTTTCAAAACGGGAAAAACCGCCCGAACGGAAAATTCGCCGCGCAGGGCGGCGGCAAGCCGCAGAAAAAGCCGCACGGTCTGCTGGGCAATCCGCCCGCGCCGAAGCCGAAAATCGTCAATCCCGATCTGCCGGTCGAGGAAATCGCGGCGGCGGGCGTTCTCGTCGTCGACGAACACAGCAACGGGACGCTACGTTCTCCGGCGCGTTGCGGGAAGTCCTACCCGACGGATCCGTTCGTCGGCAAAGATCTGATCAAACGCTTCAAGATGAAGACGGGAAGCTGGATCGAAGGAAAAGCGCGGCGCAACGTCGGCGCGGGCGAATCGCAGCTCGCCTACGTGGACAGCATTGACGGCGCGAATCCGAACGAACGCCACCGCCTCCCGCAGTTCCAGCAGCTCACGAGCGTCGCGCCGGACAAGCAGCTCGTTCTCGAAACGAAGGACGGGCGCATGACGACGCGCGTGATCGATTTGTTCTGTCCGGTCGGAAAAGGGCAGCGCGGGCTGATCGTCGCGCCGCCGCGCACGGGAAAGACGACGCTTCTGAAAGACATCGCCGCCGGCGTGCTCGAAAATCATCCGGACTGTAAAGTGATCGTACTGCTCGTGGACGAACGTCCGGAGGAAGTTACGGATTTTCGTCGGGATCTTCCCGCGGCGGAGCTTTACGCTTCGTCGAACGACGAAGAGGCGAAAAATCACATCGCCGTCGCGGAACTCTGCATCGAGCGTTCCCGCCGCCTCGTCGAAACCGGACACGATGTCGTTCTGCTGATCGATTCGCTGACGCGTCTGACGCGCGCCTACAACAACGCGAAAGCCGGTTCGGGGCGCACGATGACGGGCGGTCTGGATTCCCGCGCGATGGAAAGACCGCGCCAGATTTTTTCTTCCGCCCGCAACACGGAAGAGGCGGGAAGCCTCACGATCATCGCTTCCGCGCTGATTCAGACGGGCTCGAAGATGGACGATCTGATTTTCGAGGAATTCAAAGGCACGGGAAACATGGAAATGGTGCTCGACCGCAAAGTCGCGGAGCTGCGCATCTGGCCGGCGTTCAATCTCGCCGCTTCGGGAACGCGCAAGGAAGAGCTGATTCTCGCGCCGGCCGCGCTTGAAGCCGCTTCGTTCCTGCGCCGCGCGATGGTCGGCGGCAAAATCGAGGACATCGCGGAAGCGATGATCGAGCGGTTGAAAAAAACGAAGACGAACGCGGAATTTATTCGACTAATCCGGACGAACTGAAAATAATCGCCCCCGCTCGTTTTTTCTTTCATTTTTTATAGAAACAACTGATTCAGATGCATAATTTTGCAGATCAATGCTTGGATATGGCGCGGGTCATCCTGAGCCACAACATCGGAGCCGTCAATGCGGACGGATCCATCGAACCGACCCCGGGAGAACTCGGGCGCTCCGACGAAGCGGGGCATGTCGCTCTCGCGCTCGGCGAATTTTACCGCGCGACGCAGGAAACGCGCATCGGGCAGACGGACATCGTCGAGCTTGTCGCGCGCTGCGTTTCTTCCCAACTTCGGCAGGAAACGGAATCGGAAAACGGACTTGCTTACGCCGCGCTCGGCGTGCTTTCGTTCGGTCCGTCCAAGGATCGCAACGCGCCGTGGGCGATCCTTGACGAAACTTCCCGCGAGCTGATGGACAAGCGTCTGCTCGTTCGCACGGATTACAGCGACCACCGGCAGGCGTTCAACATCGGCAAGGCGGTAACGCGCTTTTCGCTCGGGCTTTCCAAAAAAGACGAAACGGGACGGCTCATCGAACGCTTCATCGAACGCATCAAAAGCAACAGCACGGGCGGATTCTGCGACGACATGCCGCGCGTTCCCGAAAATCCGGGGATTCTCGGCGGCTGCTTCGATTTGCACGGCGTGATGCAATACGTGTTCATCCGCCAGTCGCTTCAGCTTCATTCCAATATTCATCTGCGGGAACGCAAGCTCCCAACGTTGCGCACCTACGCCGAAAAATATCTGAAAATGCTTCCCGACATCGTCCGTGAGGACGGTCTCGGCTGGTGTTTCGGCGCGGGAACGGGCGCTTACGGGCAAATGCACCTGATCAGCCTCATCTTGCAGTCGATGCGCGACGGCTGGATTCCCGCCGATAAAATGCCGCTTTACAAAGACCTGCTCCGCAAACTGTTCCTGTTCTTCTTCATGACGTTCATCGACCAAGAGCAGGGCGTGCTCGTCATTCGCGACGGCGAACGCGATACGGACGCGTGCCACACGACGCGCGTCGCCAATTTCGATGCCGCGCGCTACCTCTGCCAGTGGTCGCGCCTCGCGAAGACGGTCGGCGGCGCGCTCGACGAGAGCGTTCCCGCGGCGGCTCCGGCGAAAGCGACCTGCCGCTTCATTTCGTTCGACCGCAGCGGACGCAAGGAGCAGGGGCTGTGCGTTTACCGCAATCCGGAAAACGGTCTGCACGTGCAGATTCCGCTGGTTTCCGGCGGCGCGTCGGCGGATTCGGATTCTCTCGCGTTCCCGCATATGCCGGGCGTGTTCGATACGCCGGTCGGGCGATACGTTCCCGCGTTTCTGCCGGAATGGACGATCGGCGAAAACACGTTCACGCCGTCTTTTTACGGCAAAAACATCGCCATCGGGCTGGGCATGAAAAACGCGTTCCGCTTCACCTACGAACAGCCGGAACTCGTTTCCGTCGAAGGAAAGATCGTTCCCGGCGTCGGTTCGTGCCGTGTGGAATGGGAATTCCTCGGCGGGAAAATGACGTTGCGTTGCACCTTGCAGGCGAAACAGCCCGAACAGCTTTTGTCGATGCGTTTCGTCATGCCGATCGCGGCGGCGCACAGCGGGCATCATCTCGATTCATCGTTCCGCCTCGGCGACAAAAGTTTCGGCTGCACGGTTCCGAGAGACGATTTTCAGGGCGCGTGGCTCGATTACGAAAATGTTTCCGAAGATCCGTCGCAGCGCACGCGCTACGGGAAAATTTATTATTACCAGACGTTCACGCGTTCGACGCCGTTGCGCCTGCGTCCCGGAATGCCTTATCGGATCGAAATTTCTTTCGAGCCGGACATCGCCACCATCGGCTGACGCTCCCGAAACGACGGCAAAAAAAACGTTCCCGCGCGGCGGAAGTCGATTATCGCGGGAACGCTTTTTTTTGAAAAAGTCGGGGAAAACGGGCATTTTCGTGCGGAAACGCCGGGAAAATGTCCGGTTTCGGTCGAATTATCGGAAATTTTTGTAAAAAACGCGTATTTTTTTTATTGAATCGCATTTCGGAGTCGGAAATACTTTGCACCACTTTCCGCCGATTGTCGGCTGGAAAGAATTTTCCGAAATCAAAATAAAACCAAACCGTTTCGAACCATGAGTGATAAAACGATTGATTCCGTCTTGAAAACCGTCGTCGCGCGCGACCCGAACCAGCCGGAATTTCACCAGGCGGTGGAAGAAGTGTTCCACAGCCTCCGCGGATTCCTCGCGAAGAATCCGAAATACGCGAAAGCGGGACTGCTCGAGCGCATCGTCGAACCCGAACGCGTGATCATATTCCGCGTTCCGTGGGTGGACGACGCCGGGAACGTCCGCGTGAACCGCGGCTTCCGCATTCAGATGAACAGCGCCATCGGGCCCTACAAAGGCGGGTTGCGCTTCCATCCGTCCGTGAATTTGAGCATTCTCAAATTCCTCGCGTTCGAGCAGGTTTTCAAAAATTCGCTGACGACGCTTCCGATGGGCGGCGGCAAGGGCGGCTCGGATTTCGATCCGAAAGGCAAGAGCGACAACGAAGTCATGCGCTTCTGCCAGGCGTTCATGACGGAACTTTATCGCCACATCGGCGCGGATCAGGACGTTCCCGCGGGCGACATCGGCGTCGGCGGACGCGAAATCGGCTTCCTCTTCGGCATGTATAAAAAGCTGACGAAGAACTGGGACGGCGTTCTCACAGGCAAAGGGCTGGCTTACGGCGGCTCGCTGATTCGTCCCGAAGCGACGGGCTACGGCACGGTTTATTTCGCGCAGGAAATGCTGAAGACGAAGGGCGACACGTTCGCGGGCAAGACGGTGACGATTTCCGGCAGCGGGAACGTCGCGCAGTATGCGGCGGAAAAGTGCCTCGAACTCGGCGCGAAAGTGCTCACGCTTTCCGACTCGAACGGCACGATCGTCGCCAAGGACGGCATCACGAAGGAACAGCTCGCGTGGATCATGGAACTGAAGGAAGTTCGCCGCGGACGCATCAAGGAAGCGGCGGCGCAGTTCGGCTTCGAATATCTCGAAGGCAAACGCCCGTGGTCGGTCAAGTGCGACATCGCGCTCCCGTGCGCGACGCAAAACGAGCTGAACGGCGACGAGGCGAAAACGCTCCTCGCGAACGGCGTCATCTGCGTCGCGGAAGGCGCGAACATGCCGTCCACGCCGGAAGCGATCGCCGCGTTCCATGGCGCGAAAATTCTCTACGCGCCGGGCAAGGCGTCGAACGCCGGCGGCGTCGCGACGTCCGGTCTCGAAATGTCGCAGAATTCGCTGCGCCTTTCGTGGACGCGCGAAGAAGTCGACGCGCGTCTCCACGGCATCATGAAGAGCATTCACGAAGCCTGCGTCAAATACGGCACGCAGGAAGACGGTTCGATCGACTACGTGCAGGGCGCGAACATCGCCGGCTTCGTCAAGGTCGCCGACGCGATGCTCGCTCAGGGCGTCTGCTGAACGGACGCATTCCGCATCTTCAAAAAAAAACGTTCCCGCGAAAATCGGCTTTCGCCGCGCGGGAACGCTTTTTTTCGGAAAAAATATTTTCAAACCGCGGAATGAAAAGCCTTCAAAAAAAACGCGGGAACGTGCCCCCGCGTTTTTTTTTTGCGCTTCGTCGTTTTTTTTCAATCTTTGATGTCCGAAACGTCGATCGTCAGATCTATTTTCGCGATTTTCCGAACGGTATTGACGACGTCGCGGCAGGATCGTCGCGTGCCGGAACCTTCGCCGTGTTCATGACTGCCGCGGCAATCGAAATATTTCTCGTTTCTTTTTATAAATTCATACGCGGCATCGCCGTGGACGTCTTCGTCCGAAAAGTTTTTGTGCTCTCCTTTCAGATTGAATTTGACGTTTTTTTCCGTGCGCGGGAACGCGCCGTTGTTGCTGATCAGCTCCGTCCCGTTCACGCGGACACGGATTTCGGCGACGGGATGCTTGTTGCGCATGACGATGAAATGCGCGCTCTTCGCGGTGAGCGATTTCGTCTGAACGGAGCTTGTTTTGCCGTAGTGCTTTTTTCTGAAATCGCCGATTTTCTGCTGGATCACCGATTTGACAGCGTAGTCGATCGCGAGGTTGCATTCGCGCTCCTTCATGTTCAGCTCAAAACGGGGATTCCCGTAGCAGGTTTCGGCGTTGAGCACCACGGCAAATGCACAACTTGCCGCGAACGCGATGAAAGAAGACAAAGACTTTGCGAGGAGAATTTTCATTATGGGTTGTTTGTTTGTGGTTTACCAAAGCGCGCGCTCCCGCGGAAAACACGGGAAGCAAGCACAGATGCTATCGCGTTTTTTTTGAACAAGCAATTTTTTTATTCGGCGCGCTTCGTCGTATTCCCACGCGGGAACGCGGATGTTTTTTTTACAAAAATGTAATTTTTTGCTTGTCCGCCGAACGGAAAAAATTATGATTCCCGAAAATTTCAGGAATGAAGAAAGGCATTGCAGTTTCTGCGTCGCAAAAATCCTGCGGGCATTGCGGGATGCGGATGATTTTTCTTTTTTCGCCAGATGTTTCTGTTTTTTCCGAGACCTTCATTTTTGAAGGTCTTTTTTTTGAGTCGGCGGGAACGCGTTCGATGCGCACCGCGCCGCGAAATTTTTAATTTACGAAAATGTCAAAGCGAACGGACCTACAAAAAATTCTCCTCATCGGCGCGGGACCGATCGTGATCGGACAGGCGTGCGAGTTCGATTATTCGGGCGTGCAGGCGTGCAAGGCGCTGCGCGAGGAAGGCTACGAAATCGTTCTCGTGAACTCGAATCCGGCGACGATCATGACCGATCCGGGAACGGCGGACCGCACCTACATCGAGCCGCTCACGGCGGACTGCGTCGAGGAAATCATTCGGCGGGAACGCCCCGACGCGATTCTGCCGACGCTCGGCGGGCAGACGGCACTGAATCTCGCGATGGAGCTTCACGAGCGCGGCGCGCTGGAACGCTACGGCGTGGAAATGATTGGCGCGAGACCGGAGGTGATCCGCAAGGCGGAAGGCCGCGGGGAATTTCGCGAAGCGATGAAAAAAATCGGCTTGGACATGCCGAGGAATTTTTCGGCGAACTCGCTTGAGGAAGCGCGGAAGATCCGCGACGAGTTCAACGCGTTCCCGCTGGTGATCCGCCCAGGATTCACGCTCGGCGGCACGGGCGGCGGGATCGCGCGCGACGCGGCGCAGTTCGACGAAATCGTCGAGCGCGGGCTTTCCTATTCTCCGACGCACGAAGTGCTCATCGAGGAATCCATCGAGGGCTGGAAAGAATACGAAATGGAAGTGATGCGGGATCGCCGTGACAACTGCGTCATTGTCTGCTCGATCGAAAATCTCGACCCGATGGGCGTACACACGGGCGACTCGATCACGATCGCTCCCGCGCTGACGCTGACGGACCGCGAGTATCAGAAAATGCGCGACGCGGCACTCGCCGTGATGCGCGAAATCGGCGTCGATACGGGCGGCTCGAACGTGCAGTTCGCGCTCAATCCTGAAAACGGGCGGCTGATCGTCATCGAGATGAATCCGCGCGTCTCGCGTTCCTCCGCGCTCGCGTCGAAGGCGACGGGATTTCCGATCGCGAAAATCGCCGCGAAACTCGCCGTCGGCTACACGCTCGACGAAATCCGCAACGACATCACGCGCGAAACGCCCGCGTGCTTCGAGCCGTCGATCGACTACATCGTCACAAAAATTCCGCGCTTCGCGTTCGAGAAATTTCCGGGCGCGGATCCGAAGCTCGGCACGCAGATGAAATCCGTCGGCGAAACGATGGCAATCGGGCGCACGTTCAAGGAATCTTTTCAAAAGGGACTGCGTTCGCTCGAAATCGGACGCGCGGGATTCGGCGCGGACGGGAAGGACGCGGCAACGGAATCGCTCGACGACGCGTCGCTGGAAAACGCGCTGCGGTTCCCGACGCCTTCGCGCATTTTCGCCGTCCGCGCGGCGTTCTCGCGCGGCTGGTCCGTCGAAAAAATTTACGGCGTCAGCAAAATCGACAAGTGGTTTCTGCGAGAACTCGAAGAGCTGACGGCTTACGCGGAGGAAATTAAGTCCGCGGGAACGCTCGCGGGGCTTGAAGCCGCGCCCGCGCTCTTTCGTCAGGCGAAGAGCTTCGGTTTTTCGGATCGCCAAATCGCGCATCTGCTCGGCGCGTCGGAAGCGGAAGTTTTCGCCGCGCGGGAACGCCTCGGGCTGATGCCGAATTACAATCTCGTCGATACCTGCGCTGCGGAATTTAAGGCGTTCACGCCGTATTTTTATTCCACTTACGACGGCGCGGGAACGCCGGAACCCGACGGCGGGAACGACGCTCCGAAAACGAAAAAGCGCATCATGATTCTCGGCGGCGGTCCGAACCGCATCGGGCAGGGCATCGAGTTCGACTACTGCTGTTGCCACGCGTCGTTCGCGCTTCGCGCGGCGGGTTTTGAGACGATCATGGTCAATTCGAATCCGGAAACGGTTTCGACCGACTACGACACGTCGGACAAACTTTATTTCGAACCGCTCACGCTCGAGGACGTGATTCCGATTTATCGGCGGGAACGCTGCGACGGCGTGATCGTGCAGTTCGGCGGGCAGACTCCGCTGAATCTCGCCGACGGGCTGAAAGCGCACGGCGTGAACGTCATCGGCACCGCGCCGGAAATGATCGACGCGGCGGAAGACCGAAAACTTTTCGCCGCGATCGCGGACGAAGCGGGCATTCTTCAGCCGCCGGGAGCGACGGCAACGACGGTCGAGGGCGCGGTCGAAGTCGCGAAAAAAATCGGCTATCCCGTGCTGATGCGTCCGTCGTTCGTGCTCGGCGGTCGCGCGATGGTCATCGTTCACGACGAAGGCGCACTGCGCGAATACATGCACGCCGCCGTCGAAGTTTCCGAAAGCCGTCCCGTGCTCATCGATCATTATCTCGGGAACGCAACGGAAGTCGATGTGGACTGCATTTCCGACGGCGAAACGACGGTCGTCGGCGGCATCATGGAACACGTCGAATACGCGGGAATCCATTCCGGCGATTCCGCGTGCATGATTCCCGCACCGACGCTTTCCGAAGCGGTGAAGGAAAAAATCCGCGCGGACGCGTTCAACCTCGCCCGCGCGCTTCGCGTGCGCGGACTGATGAACATTCAGTTCGCCGTGCAGAACGGAAAAGTTTTCGTGCTCGAGGTCAATCCGCGCGCGTCGCGCACGGTGCCGTTCGTTTCCAAGGCAACGGGCGTTCCGTTCGCGAAGCTCGCCGCGCGTATCATGACGGGAACGTCGCTCAAAGAGCTCGGCTTTACGCGAGAAATCACGCCGCGCCACACCGCCGTGAAGGAAGCCGTGTTCCCGTTCGCGCGTTTTCCGGGCGTGGACATTTTGCTTTCGCCGGAAATGAAATCGACGGGCGAAGTCATGGGGCTGGACCGCAACGCATCGATCGCATATCTGAAAAGTCAGGTCGCCGCGGGAACGCGCATTCCAAAGGCGGGAAAAGTCTTCATCAGCGTGCGCGACGAGGATAAAGCCGCCGTCGTGCCGCTCGTCAGACGCCTCATCGCCGACGGCTACGAAATTTACGCCACGCGCGGCACGTCGACGCATCTTTGGAGCTGCGGCGTGCGTTCCCGCGCGCTTTTCCGCGTCGCCGAGGGACGCCCGAATCTGCTCGACCTCGTCGAAGAACACGACGTTTCCTGGATCATCACGACGCCGACTTCCGGCGCGGCGCAGGCGGCGGACGACATCCGAATCCGCTCCACCGCCGTCATTCGCGGCATTCCCGTGACGACGACGCTCGACGCGCTCCGTTGCGCGCTCGACGGCTTGGACGCGTTCGCAAAGAATCCGCGCTTCGAGGTTTGCTCGCTGCAGGAATATCAGCGCCACGCGCCAAAGCTAAACGTGTGAATCCGTGCGCGGGAACGCGAAAAAAAATCGCGGGAACGCGGAACATTTTTAACCGAGAAAACAGGATTTTTTTTAATGAATTACGATTGGAAAAAACAGCGCGAACGCCGCGCCTACATCGCGCTTGAAGACGGCGCGGTCTTTCGCGGGCATTCCGTCGGCGCGGAGAAAAACGCGGTCGGCGAAGCCGTGTTCAACACGGGAATGACCGGCTATCAGGAAATTTTGACGGACCCGTCGTATTCCGGGCAGTTTGTCGTGATGACGATGCCGGAAATCGGCAACTACGGCGTCGTTCCCGCAGAGGACGACGAATCGGAAAAATTCCGCGCGGCGGGTTTCGTCGTTCACGAGCTGAAAAAAGCCAGCAACTGGCGCGCGGCGGAAAATCTCGGCGACGCGCTGAAAGCGCAGGGCGTTCCCGCGCTCGCGGGAATCGATACGCGCGCGCTGACGCTGCACCTGCGCGATTTTGGCTCGATGAAAGCGTTCATCTGTGCGGACGGCGGCGTTCCCGTCGAAGAAGGCGTGAGGCGTGCGCGCGCGTGGGAAGGGCTGGTCGGGCAGGATTACGCGAGCCGCGTTACCTGCGCGGAGCCTTACGTTTGGGACGAAAGCGGTGAGCGTTCCCGAACGTTCGGCGGCGAAGAAATTTCGCCGATAAAATACGACGTCGTCGCCTACGATTTCGGCATAAAGTTCGGGATTTTGCGCTGCATGCGCCGCGCGGGAATGCGCGTCGCGGTCGTTCCCGCAGGAACGTCTGCCGAAACCGTTCTCGCGAAGAAACCGGACGGAATTTTTCTCTCGAACGGTCCCGCCGATCCTGCCGCGCTCCCGCATTTCGTCGAAAACATAAAAAGACTTCACGGCAAGGCTCCGATTATGGGAATCTGCCTCGGGCATCAGCTTCTCGGGCTTTCGTTCGGCGCGAAGACAGAGCGTCTGCGCTTCGGACATCACGGCTGCAATCATCCTGTGAAGGATTTGACGACAGACAAAATCGAAATCACGTCGCAGAATCACAACTACGCCGTCGTCGCGGGAACGCTCCCGCCGGACGTCGAGGTTACGCACGTCAATCTGAACGACGGCACGGTCGAAGGTCTGCGACACAGAACGCTCTCGATTTTTTCCGTGCAGTATCACCCCGAATCCGCGCCCGGTCCGCACGACGCCGCGCCGCTCTTCGCGCGCTTCGCCGCGATGATGGAAGCCTTTAAAGGAAAATGAGGTTTCTGCGCGGGAACCCGAACATTCGAAGGCGGGCAAACCCCTTAAAATTTTCTGGCTAATCGCGGGCGACTTGGAGACAATGCCTTTCCATGTTCGCCCTGTCGGAAAAATTTTGTTTCGCCGTTGCCGCCGCCGTGCTGAGCGTTCCCGCCGCGCTCTTCGCCGTTCCCGCGAATGGAAGCGCGGGAACGAAGGCGTTGCCCGCTTTTTCCGCTTCCGCTCCGAAGCCATTCGGCGCGACGCCGACAGAAGCGCAGGTGCAGTGGCAGCGGCTTGAATTTTACGCGTTCGTGCATTTCGGCCTGAACACGTTCACGGGACGCGAATGGGGCTACGGAGACGAAAGCCCGGCGTTGTTCAACCCGACGAATTTCGACGCGGACGCGATCGTCAAAACGTTTAAAAATGCGGGCATGGCGGGAATGATTTACACGGCAAAGCATCACGACGGCTGGTGCGCTTGGCAGACGAAAACGACCGGGCACAGCATCAGGAATTCGCCGTGGAAAAACGGGCGCGGCGATGTCGTCAAAGAATTTGCGGCCGCTTGCCGGAAATACGGATTGAAATTCGGAACGTATCTCAGCCCGTGGGACAGAAATCATGCCGAATACGGGCGCGCGGCGTATCTGAAAACTTATTACGCGCAGATCGACGAGTTGCTTTCGAACTACGGAGACATTTTTGAAATCTGGTTCGACGGCGCGAACGGCGGGGACGGCTACTACGGCGGCGCGCGGGAACGCCGCGACATCGGCGATGCCGACGCGTATTACGATTTCGAAAAAATCGTGAAAAACATTCGGCGGAAACAGCCGGATTGCATCATTTGGGGCGCGTCGCATTACGGCGATGCGCGCTGGGGCGGCTCGGAGCGCGGGAACGTCGGCTATCCGCATCGGCACACGGTCGGCGCGCAGAATCCGGAGCGGACGGAAACGGCGCATCCGGCGTCCTGCCGCGAAAATTGCCGCCACATCGTTTCCGCGCACGGCGTTCGCGGCGGCATTCGCTGGGTGCCGGCGGAAGGCGATACGCCGATTAATAATAGCGGCTGGTTTTGGCACGAAGGCGGGAAACCAAAATCGCCCGAACAACTGATGCAGGTTTGGTTCGACAGCGTCGGGCGCGGCGCGAATCTGATTCTGAACCTTGCGCCGGACAGGCGAGGACGGCTCGATCCCGCGGACGTCGCCGCCTTGATGAATTTCAAAAAACTTCGCGACGAACTTTACAAAAAAGATTTCGCGCTCGGCGGAAAAGCGACGGGACGTTCCCGCGGGAACGCGTTCGCGCCGTCGATGCTCACGGACGGCAATTCTGATACGTTTTGGGCGGTCGGCGACAAGGAGACGCACGCCCAAGCCGTCGTCGAATTGCCGTCGGCGGCGATGTTCGACGTTGTGCGCGTTCGTGAGGAAATTCGGCTCGGACAGCGCGTCGCCGCGTGGGCGCTCGACGCGGAAATCGGCGGCGAATGGCGGGAAGTCGTGTGCGGGCAGACGATCGGCGCACAGGCGATGCTCGTTCTTCCTCGACCGGTGAAAACGTCGCGCGTGCGTCTGCGCATCACGGAAGCCGATGCGTGTCCGTGCATTTCCGAACTTTCGTTGTTCAAGCTGCCTGCAGGATTGGATTTGAAAAAATCCGCCGTCGCGCCGACGTTTTCTTCCGGCGTTTCCAAAGCGAAATGGAAAATCGTTTCAGCTCCGGC
Organism: uncultured Enterobacteriaceae bacterium; assembly: GCA_964633895.1. Classification (GTDB taxonomy): domain Bacteria; phylum Verrucomicrobiota; class Verrucomicrobiia; order Opitutales; family UBA953; genus Spyradosoma. The sequence continues at coordinate 13,115 of CAZWIK010000041.1, forward strand.
GGGAACGAATGCGCAGGCGGCGATCGACGGCGACGCGGGAACGTTCTGGCACACGCACTTGGACAGCGGCGAACTGCCACCGCCGCAGTCGTTCGTCGTCGATATGGGCGAGACTCGGCGAATCCGCGCGTTCACGTATTTGCCGAGGCAGGACGGCACGATGCACGGCATGACCGATCGCTACAAATTTGAAATCAGCACGGACGGGAAAAAATGGAAAACCGTCGCGGAAGGCGAATTCGGAAATCTCCGTGCCAATCCGATCGAGCAGACCGTCGCGTTCCCGCCGAAAAACGCTCGCTTTTTCCGCTTCACGGGAACGCGCGCGCTTGAAAAAAATCATGTTTCCGCCGCCGAAATCGGAGTATTGGAATAAGTGTCGTTCCCG
>CAZWIK010000042.1:0-13145 GCA_964633895.1 uncultured Enterobacteriaceae bacterium
GAACGCGGCAAAGCTTCAGAACTAACAGCCCGCGCCGGCGGCGGATTCGAATTCGGCTCGATGACGCGCGAGGAGGCTTCGGTGGGAAACGGCGCCGTTCCCGTTTTCTGGTTCGTTTGCCGGAATCTGCGGGAACGGAAATTCGGATTTTCGCGCGAGAATCCGTTTTAAAATAGGCTTGCGGGAACGCGGCGTTTTTCGTTTGATAGCGGAACTTTCCTCTTCGCCCGGATGGCGGAATTGGCAGACGCGTCAGACTCAAAATCTGATATCGAGAGGTGTGTGGGTTCGACCCCCACTCCGGGTACCAGAGGAAAAAAAATCGCGGCGGCTCACGGGAACGCCGCTCGCTTTTTTCAAAGAAAAACGGGGACGGGGATTTTTTATGGAACAAGATGTGCGGTGGATTCAGCGGTATGACAGTTTTCGTCGGGCGTGCGCGCGCGTGACGGAAATCACGGAATCGGGCAAGACGCCGGCGCAGTTGTCCGAACTCGAGCAGGAGGGACTCGTTCAGCGTTTCGAGTACACTTACGAACTGGCGTGGAAAGTTTTGCAGGATTTGCTGAAATTTCGCGGCTACGACGATTTTGTTCCGGGACCGAACGGCGTTTTGCGCAAAGCTTTTGAATCCGGACTGATTTCCGGTCATGACGCTTGGCGGCGAATGGCGAAAGCGAGAACGACGCCCGCGCACACGTATAACGAGGGCGATGCGCTCGCGATTGTGGAAAAAATTTTTGAAGAATATTCCGCGCTTTTCAAGCAATTGGACGAACGGCTGAAAATCGAGGCGGAGCGGAATTCGTGAAAGGCGCGGGAATGCTTTTCGGATTGAGCGAGGAAATCATCGGCGAGCTTCGCGGCGTTTTACGGGAATATGGAGAAATCCGCAAGGCGGTGATTTTCGGCTCCCGCGCGAAGGGAAATTTTTCTGAAAATTCCGATATCGATCTGGCGGTTTTCGGCGACGACATTTCTTTCGATCGTCTGATGCAACTCAACGCGCGCATCGAAGATTTGGGATTGCTCTACAAGGTGGACGTGGTCGATTACGCGAAGCAGTCGGGAACGCCGCTTGTCGAACACATCGACCGCGTCGGCAGGATTTTTTACGAAAAGTAAGAAAATTTCGTTTGCCAAGGCGGCGGGAACGGCATTTCATGCGCGAAATCATGTCGAACTCCATTCAGCTTTGGGAAAAAAATCTGCTCGGGACTTACGGCGTTCCGCCGATCGTTTTTTCCCGCGGAAAGGGTTCCCGCGCGTGGGACGACGCGGGAAAGGAATACCTCGATTTCGCGTCGGGAATCGCCGTGCTTTCCCTCGGGCACGCGCATCCGCATTGGGTCGCGCGCGTGCGGGAACAGGCGGGAAAACTCGCGCACTGCAGCAATCTTTTCGCGAATGAAAACGCACCGCGCGTCGCCGAATACATCAACCGGCACATGGGCGGCGGCAAAGTGTTTCTGTGCAACAGCGGCGCGGAAGCGAACGAATGCCAGCTGAAAATTTCGCGTCTGTTCGGGCGTTCCCGCGCGAACGGAGAAGAGGGAAAAATTTTCAAGGTCGTCGTCTGCGAGAACGCGTTCCACGGGCGGCTTTTCGGCACGATGGCGGCGACGCCGCAGGAAAAAATTCAGAACGGATTCCGTCCGCTCATGCCGGGCATCGTCGTCGCAAGGCTGAACGACATCGAAAGTTTCCGCGCGGCGATCGACGCCGAAACCGCCGCCGTGTTGCTCGAAGCCGTGCAGGGCGAGAGCGGGCTGACGCCCGCGACGCCGGAATTTCTGCGGGAACTCCGCGCGCTCTGCGACGAACGTGGCGTGCTGATGATGTGCGACGAAATCCAATGCGGAATGGGGCGCACGGGAAAGCTTTTCGCTTTTGAGCACGCGGGCGTCGTTCCCGACTGTTTTTCGATGGCGAAAGGGCTGGGCGGCGGATTTCCGATCGGCGCGGTTTGGATGCGCGACGGACTCGCCGAACTGTTTCACGCGGGAATGCACGGCACGACGTTCGGCGGGAATCCGCTCGCCTGCGCCGCCGCGCTCGCCGTTTTTGAAACGATCGAAGCGGAAAACCTCGTGGCGCACGTCGCCGAGTGCGCTCCCGCATGGCGGGAACAGCTCGCGGCACTCGTCGAAGCGTTCCCGCGGATTCTTGCGGAGGTGCGCGGCGTCGGTTTCATGTCCGGACTGAAATTCCGCTCGTCGCCCGCGCCGTGGCTTGCGAAGCTACGCGAGGGCGGGCTGCTCGCCGTCGCCGCCGGCAACAACGTCATTCGGCTACTTCCGCCGCTGAACGCGACGGTCGCGGAACTGAACGAATCCGTGGCGATCATGCGTCGGGTTTTCGCCGCCGGCTGATTTTTGCTTTTTTTTTCATAACACAGGGAAGCGCGTTCCCGCGAAAAACGGTTTTCGCCGCGCGGGAACGCGTTGTTTTTTTGTCGGGAAATGCCCGCGGCGCGGTGGGATTTTTTCGGGCGTTTCCCGCGTTTTCCGAGCGTTTTTTTTCTCCGCGCGGTTCTGTGAATTTCCTTGCGGGAACGCGCGGAACTTTTAGACTTTTCGCAAGATTCTTTTCCTCTTTTTTCCAATGAGTTCCGCAAAAACCGAAGTCGCTTACAACAGCAAAATAGAAGGCGGAGTCGTCGTCACCAAACTCGACGCCGCGATCGACTGGATCCGTGCCCATTCCGTCTGGCCGATGCCGATGGGCTTGGCGTGTTGCGCGATCGAATTCATGTCGGCGAGCTGTTCCCGCTTCGATATTTCGCGCTTCGGCATGGAAGTTACGCGCTTTTCGCCGCGTCAGGCGGACTGCATGATCGTCTCGGGAACGGTTACTTACAAAATGTCGCAGGCGGTGCGCCGCATTTACGACCAGATGGCGGAGCCGAAATGGGTCGTCGCGATGGGCGCGTGCGCGTCGTCCGGCGGCATGTATCGCAGTTATTCGACGTTGCAGGGCGTGGATCGCGTGCTTCCCGTCGACGTCTATGTTTCCGGTTGCCCGACGCGCCCCGAGGCGCTTTTCGACGGGCTGATGGCGTTGCAAAAGATGATCGCGAAAGAGCCGGGGCTGAAGCTGCTCAAGCGCGACCGTCCCGTGAAACCGCTTTATTTCGCCTAAAAAAACCGGCGTTCCCGCGAACTTTTTTCATTTTTTTTGAGGAAAATTTTATGACAGAAAAAGATTCGGCTCTGCAGAACGAACTTTTGGAAAAATATCCCTACTTAACGGTGCGCGCCGGTTCCGCCGACCACGCGTCGTTCGACGTTCCCGCGGAAAAAGCCGTAGAATTCGCTCTCGCGCTGCGCGACGCGGAAGGTTTTTCTTCGATCAGCGACGTTGCGGGTTGCGACTGGGGCGTCGACGCGTTCCCGCGCTTTTCCGCGATCTGGCACGCGTATAATTACGATCGGCATCTTTACGTGCGCTTCAACGTGTATGCGCCGGACAACGCGAAGCCCGTCGTGCCCTCGCTCTGTTCCGTCTGGGCGGGCTGCAACTGGCACGAGCGCGAGGCGTTCGACCTCGTCGGCATCACGTTCTCCGGGCATCCCGACATGCGCCGCATTCTGATGTGGGACGAATACCCGTATCATCCGTTGCGCAAGGATTTCCCGCTCGCGGGAGTGGAAGTTCCGCATCCCGATCCCGACACGGTGGCGCAGACGGGCGTGAAGGTGCTTCCCGCGCCGATGAACGGTGGTCCGTTCCTCGCGGGAACGGGAAAAACGATGCGCGAAACCGAGCCGCGGGCACTCGATCAGGAATGGTGCGAAGGACACCGCAAGCCGTCCGCGGACTGAACGCGCGAGGGAAATCAAACGAAAACACGGAGAATTTTTACAATGCCCAAAGCTCTTGATTTTGAATACGCCGAAGCCGCCGACCGCGAAGACGATCTCGTCCACGGCGAGAAGATGCACCTGACGATGGGACCGTCTCACCCTGCGACGCACGGCGTGCTTCGTCTGCAACTCGAAGTGGACGGCGAAATCGTCACGAAGTGTACGCCGGTCGTCGGTTATCTTCATCGCGGGGACGACAAGCTCGCGGAAAACATGACTTACAACCAGTTCGTGCCGTTCACGGATCGTCTCGATTATCTCGCACCGATCTGCAACAACGTCGCCTACGCGCTAACGGTCGAAAAACTCGCCGGAGTGGACGTTCCCGCGCGCTGCGCCGCGCTGCGCGTTCTCACCTGCGAGCTTTCCCGCATTTCCTCGCACTTGCTCGGACTCGGCGTTTACGCGATGGACACGGGAGCGCTGACGGTTTTTCTCACGACTTACACCGAGCGGGAACGCATTTATTCGCTTTTCGAAGAACTCACGGGGCAGCGCCTCACCAATAGCTACACGCGCATCGGCGGCGTCACGCGCGACGTTCCCGAAGGCTGGCTCGAAAAGGTCGAGAAAGCCTGCGACTGCATTCTCAAAGGCGTGGACGAAATGGAAGGGCTGCTTTCCCGCAACAAAATCTTTCTCGACCGCACGCAGGGCATCGCCGTCATCACGAAGGAACTTGCGCTGCAATACGGACTTACGGGCGTGAATTTGCGCTGTTCGGGCGTTCCCGCGGACATCCGCAAGAATCGTCCTTACAGCGGCTACGAGCAATACGATTTCGACGTTCCCGTCGGCACGGTCGGCGACTGCTACGACCGTTATCTGCTCAAAACCGAGGAAATTCGCCAGTCCGTCCGCATCGTCCGGCAGGTCTGCAAAACGCTTCCCGACGGACCGATTTTCGCCGAAGACGCGAAGAACATTTGCCTGCCGCCGAAAAATCGCGTGCTCACGGGCATGGAAGATCTGATTCAGAATTTCATGATCACGACGCACGGTCCGCAGATTCCCGCGGGCGAGGCGTATTTCGAAGCGGAAAATCCGAAAGGCGCGCTCGGCTTTTTCATTCACTCGAAAGGCGAAGGTCATCCGTATCGCCTGCACGTGCGCGGACCGTCGTTCGTTTCGCTCTCGACGCTTCCCGTGCTCGTTCCCGGCAATTTCGTCACGGACATTCCCGCGATTCTCGGTTCGCTCGACTTCGTTCAAGGCGAATGCGACCGATGAGCGTTTCGTAGGAAAATCGAAAAAAAAACGCGTTCCCGCATTGCCGTGCGGGAACGCGTTTTTTTTTGCTTCGCGGGAACGCGCTTTCCGCCTACCGCCACGCGCGGTCTTTGAAAATTCCGAGCGCGTCCATTTTGAGCAGAAGCGCCTGAAAATCCGGATTCGCCCAGACTTTTTCCATGTCCTGATTCGGAAACGAAATGCGGACGAACATCTGTTCCCGCCGCTGGTTCAGCCCGAACCTCTTGAAATCTTCGAGGCGCACACTCGCGCGCTCGATCGCGCCTTCGAGGCCGTCGCGCCAGCCCAGTTCCTGCGTTTTGTAGATGACCGGTTCGCCGTTCACGAGATGCCAGAAAATGACCGGTTGTCGCGTGTCGTCTTTGGAATAGACACCGTATTCGAACGGGACGAGTTCGCGCCCGCCGATTTCCTTGCCGGAAACGGAATACTCGCGCTGTTCCCGCGTCCAGCCGAAATTGACCCAGCAGGAATCCGGATTGTGTCCGCCCGCGTCGAACGGCGTCTTGCCGTTCGGTTCCCAGTAAGCGACGTAAACGATGGCTTCGAGATCGCCTTTGCGGAAAATTTTCGACGCGTATTGGTCGAATTGAAGAATTTTGCCGACGTATTGCCGCATGCCCTCCGTTTCCGCGAGCGGTTGTTCTTCGACCGTCCAGCCGTCCAGCTCCGCGGGAACGATGTTCGCGATGCTTTCCGTGAATTTCGGTTCGGCGAGCGTGAAAAAGCGGACGTAGGCGATGATGCCGATGACGACGGCGACGACGGCGGCGGAAAAAATTAAAATGAATTTCCTCATGGCGATTTTCCGAAAAAGGTTAAAGCATCGCGGCGTCGGTTGAAAGACGCGTTTTTCGCTGAAATTTCATTCGAGCAGAAAACTTTTGATTTTTTCCGCGCGCGTCGCGTTCACGCCGAGTGCTTCGCGCAGAAAGCGTTCCCGCGAGCCCCAGCTTCGCGCGATTTCATCCAGCGCCGCGTCGAGAAACTGCGGGAGCACGGTCAGCAGCACTTCGATCGTCTCGGGCGGAACGATTTCGAGAAGCTCGTGCACGGAGCGTTCGGTCGTCGGAATCGTGTTGTTCCGCGAAAGCAGAAAATCCTCGCGGATCGCGGCGTCGCTTGCGCCGAGAACGGAAAGCAGCATCGCCGCGGCGAAGCCCGTGCGATCCTTGCCGCCAGTGCAGTGGAAGACGAGCGGAAAATTTTCTTCGTCGTCGAAGAGCGCAAAAAAATCGCGGAACGCGCCGCTGCGTTCCCGCGCGAAAGAGCGGTTCGCGTCTTCCATCAGCGCGAGCGCGCCCTGCGGCGTTAGCCCGCGCGAGAGGCGTTCTTCGAAATAGCCTTCTGGCGTGTCGGCGAAGACTGGCAGTCGGACGCACCGGACGCTCCCGCGCTCGTAGCGCGTCGGACTGCGCTGCTGTTCGCCGGGCGAGCGGAAATCGACGATCGTGCGGATGCCGAGCGCGTCGAGAACGGCTTCGCCTTCCGGAAGAATCTTGTCGAATTTCGCGCTGCGGAAAACGAGTCCGCGCTTCACGCACCTGCCGTTTTCTCCGACGATTCCTCCGAGGTCTCGGAAATTGCGGACGCCGGGAACGGAAATTTCTCTGCTCGCGGGAATGTTCATTTGCGGACGAGAACGGCAATGCTTTCGATGTGGCGCGTCTGCGGGAAAAGATCGAACGGCTGAATTTCTTCGAGCGCGTATTTCCCGCCCGCGAGCAAAATCTGAAGGTCGCGCGCCTGCGTGTCCGGTCCGCACGAGACGTAAACGACGCGCTTCGGCGCGAACGCGAGAAGCTGCGCGCGAAACGCCTCGTCGCAGCCCTTGCGCGGCGGATCGATGATCAGCGCGGTTTCGTCCGGCGGGAACGACGCTTTTTCAAAAATGATTTCCGACGAACCGGCGACGAATTCGCAGTTTTTCAGCCCGTTCGCCACCGCGTTTTCCCGCGCTTTGGCGACCGCGTCTTCGCTGACCTCGATGCCGAGAACGCGTTCGAAATGCGCCGCCGCGGAAAGCGCGAAAAGCCCGCTCCCGCAGTAAGTATCCACAAGATATTTACATTCGCCGTTCCCGCGCGCCGCACGCACCGCGAAATCGACGAACTCCGGAAGAACGAACGGATTGTTCTGAAAAAAATCCCCCGCGAGGAATTTCAGCGTGAGGTTTCCGAGGCGTTCGGAGACGGTCGCTTTCGGATCGGTTGCGATGCCTTCGAGCGTTTCCCGGACGAGTATCGTCGCGCCCTTGCGGAATTCTCCGCGCGCCGCGCGTTCCCGCGCCTGAGCGCGCAGTCTCGGCAGCGCGGCGTTGATGCCGTCCGTCGCGATCGGACACGCGGGAACGTCGATGAGCCGCCGCGACGTTCCCGCCGCGAGAAATCCGATCGGAAAATCGGATTCGCCTCTGCGCGGGCATTCGAAGTGCGGCGTGATTTTCGTGCGGTAGCCGTAGCGTTTCGGCGAGCCTCGGCAGGGATTGACGGGAAATTCGATTTTTCCGATGCGCCTGAGCAGTTCGGAAACCTGAAAGGTCTTCCATTCGAGCTGCGCCGCGTATTCAAAATTCTGATACTGGCAGCCGCCGCACGTGCCAAAGAGCGGGCAGCGCGGCTCGACGCGTTCCCGCGCGGGAACGAGCACTTCAACCAGATCCGCGCGGGAAAAATTTTTCGCGTTGTGCCAGACGCGCGCCCTCACGCGTTCACTCGGCAGCGCGCCGGCGACGAAGACGACCCAGCCATCGTGCCGCGCGACGCCATCGCCGAGATTCGTCAGTTTCGTGATTTCGAGTTCCAGTTCCTGATGATACGCGAACGGTTCCGCTCTGAATTTTGCGGGAACGCGCGGCGCTTTGTTCTGAAAATCCGTTTCCATTCTTCGCTCAGGAGCCCGGATGCGTCGCGGGAACGGCGGCGAGCTCCGGCGGGAGCGCGTCGCCGGGATACGTCGGGAACGAGAGTTCGAGCAGCGAAACGGCGGGCATCGGCAGCACGGCGTTTCCCGCGGAGCGGTCGACGAGCATCGCGCACGCGACGGGAACGCCGCCGGACGCCTTGATGATGTCCGCGCATTCGATGACGCGCCCGCCGCGCGTCACGACGTCTTCCGCGACGAGAATTTTTTCACCCGCGGCGATTTTGAAATTGCGGCGCAACACGAGTCTGTTGTCTTCCTTTTCCGCGAAAATGAAGCGCGTGCCGAGCTGGCGGGCAATTTCCTGCCCGATGACCAGCCCGCCCATCGCGGGCGCGAGTACCGTTTCCGCGCCGAGGTTTTTCAGCTTGGGCAGAAGCAGTTCGACGAGCCGCGAGACCTTGTCCATGTATTGGCAGACTTGCGCGCACTGGAAATAGTTCGCGCTGTGCAGTCCGCTGCGCAGAATGAAATGTCCGGTCAGCAGCGCTCCGCTGTCCTTGAAAATTTGGAGAACTTCTTCCTGATTTTGAGGATTCATTGCGAGATCGATAATGCGCGTTCCCGCCGGACAAGGCAAATGAAGAGTTTTCCCGCGCGATTATTCGGCGAAGAAGAAGCGTTCCCGCCCGGACAGATCCGTTTTCGATTCTGTGGAAAAAAATCCGCATTCGCGGGCGATTTTTTTGAGCGCGGCGTGCTGGGCGATTCCCGTTTCGAACGCGGCGAAACCGCCGTCGGCGAGGCGTTCCCGCGCGCCGCGCAGAATTTTTTCGAGATCGGCGAGACCGTCGTTTTCGGCGACGAGCGCGATCTTCGGCTCGCGGTCGCGCACTTCCGGTTGCGCGCTTTCCCACTCGGCTTGCGTGAGGTAGGGCGGATTGGAGACGATGACGTCGAACGTTCCCGCGACGTTTTCGAACCAGTCGCTCCGCAGAAGCTCGACGACCGAATCCGGCGCGGCGGTTTTTTCGAGCGCGGAAAGATTTTCGCGGGCGAGCGCGAGCGCGTCGGCGGATTTGTCGACGGCGACGACGCGCGTTCCCGCGCGTTCTGCGACGAGCGCGAGCGCGATCGCGCCCGTTCCCGTGCCGAGGTCGAGAACCCGCGCGGGCGTTCCCGCGGGCTTGCGCGCGTTCAGTTTTCCCAGAACAAATCCGACGAGCTCTTCCGTTTCCGGACGCGGAATCAACGCGCGCGGATCGCATTTCAGCGTCAGCGTCCGAAAATCCGCGTCGCCGAGGATGTACTGCACCGGTTCCCGCCGCGCGCGCCGCAGAACGCGTTCCCGCAGCGCGTCGACCTGCGCCTGCGTGAGCGGACGCTCGAATTGAAGATACAAATCGAGGCGGCGGCATCCGAGCGTTCCCGCGAAAATCAGCTCGCTTTGCAGACGCGCGTTTCCGACGCCTTTTTTCGCGAGAAACTCCGCGCTTTTTTTGAGCAGTTCCAGAAGGGAATTCATGTCGGCGGGAACGTTTTTTTTTCTTCGCGGGATCAGTTGAACTGCGGCTCGATTTTGAACGCGGATTTCATGCCTCTGCGCACGTCTTTTTCGAGCTGTTCCCAAGTGCGTCCATCGAGTAGCGCAGCGTTCGCCTCAGCCATCGAGCCGCCGTTCTGCAGAATCGAAATGTATTTTTTGATGCGCGCGGCGTCGCGTTTGCCGTCGACGTGCAGAAAATAATACACGAGCAACGCGGAAAAACCGTAATTGATCTGCACGCGCGAGGGACTCAGGAACGCCTTCTGCGTCTGTTCGAAAAAAGCGCGAAGCGGACCGATTTTCGGCTGCTTGCCGAGTCCGCGCCCGCCGGCTTTTTTCTTCGTGCCGTAGCCGGCGACGAATTGTGCCAGCGACGTTTTGTTTTTTGAAAAATTGCATTTGCCGTTCCCGTCGTAGGCGGCGCCGACGTATTCGGCGATGCCTTCCGAAAACCATTCCGGATACGCGTTCGCGCCGATCGTCATGTGGTGCGTGATTTCGTGCGAAAGTGTGTGTGCGTCGACGTGCCGCCCGCCTTTCGCGTAGCGGTTCCCGCGTTTTTCCAGCCCGAGCGACTGGAACGGCACGAGGACGCGCCCTTCATGCATCGCCGCTTCGTTCGGGAGCTTCATCGTTACCTTGTTCTGGACGACGCCTCCGGAGGACGTGCTTCGCGTAACCGTTTCCGTCATTCGGCTCGGACCGATGTAAACGCCCGCCGAGCCGTCCATGCCGCCGGCGGCGAGATATTGCTCGCGGGTTTCGTAAAGAAACGCGTTGTATTTTCCGTGTTCGCAGACCTGATAATGGTTGCAGGGCGAATTGATCGGCAGGGCGAGGTTCGCCGTGTACGTGCCCTCGAAGATTTTCGCGATTTCCTTAATCGCGCCGAGCGCGATCGGCGCGTTCGCGTTGAAGCGGAAGTGCTGTGTTTCGTAAATCCATCGGTCGGGTCCGTCCTGCACCGTCCGCGCGGGAACCATGTCCGCGATGCGCGTGATCGTCGGGAACGCCGCCGAGAAATTTTCGCCCGGGAGCTTCTCCTTGCCTTCGAAAAGCTCGTCTTCCGTGTCGTCCGCCTCCGCGCTTTTCTTGTTTTGCGCCTTGTTCTGCGTTCCCGCGGATTTAGGCTGAGCCGTCGCCGCGGGAGCGTTTTTCTGCGGGGATTTCGCGTTCGCCGGCGCGGAAAAGCCGACGGGCGTTCCCGCGAAGAGCAGGGCGAGCAGGAGCGGAAGAATTTTTCGGATAGGCTTCACGGGAACGATTCTGCGGGATTTCCGGCGGCGCGGTCAAGGCGCGATTTCGCTCCGCGCTCCCGCGCGCGTCGTTTCTTTTTTTCCCAAAAAAAAGCGTTCCCGCGAAGACGAATCCCGCGGGAACGTTGAGAAAAAAGAAAAAAAATGCGTTGCAAAATCAAGCTTCGCGCGCCTGTTCCTTGACCTTCGTCGCGCTTTTGCCGAGGCGGTTGCGGAGATAGTGCAGACGCGCTCTCATCGGCACGGACTTGCGCTCGACTTCGATTTTCACCACGTTCGGGCTGTTCACCGGGAAAACGCGCTCGACGCCTTCGCCGTAAGAGATGCGGCGGACGGTGAAGGCTTCCTGGATTCCCGCGCCCTTGTGGCTGATGACGATGCCGGAGAAAATCTGGATGCGCTCTTTGTCGCCCTCGCGGACTTTTGTGTGGACGCGGACGCCGTCTCCGACGCGGAAATTCGCGCGGTCGGTCTTAAGTTGGGCTTGCGTAAGCGAATGGATTAATTGCTGGCTCATGACTTATGTTTTTCTTTTGAAATTAATAATTCCGGGCGCCTTTCCTTCGTCTTGGCGATCTGCTGCTCGCGCCGCCAGCGCTGAATTTCAGCGTGATTCCCCGAAAGGAGAACCGGCGGAACGGGCATCTCGCGAAAGACTTCCGGACGCGTAAATTGCGGAAAGGACAACAGCTTGTCATTGAAGCTGTCGCTCGTCAAGGAATTTTCTTCGCCGAGCACGCCGGGAATCTGGCGGGTGATGCAGTCCGTCAGCACGGCGGCGGCGATCGTGCCGTTGGTCAGCACGTAATCTCCGATTGAAATTTCGCGGGTGACGAGCGCGTCGCGCACGCGCTGATCGATGCCTTCGTAGTGCCCGCTGAGCAGAATCAGCCGATTTTCCGTCGAGAGCTCCCGCGCGATTTCATTCGTCAGCGGTTCGCCGTCCGGACAAAGATAAATGACGGGCGTTCCCGCCGCGTTCCCGCGGACGCTTTCCACGGCGTCGAAAATCGGCTGCGGCGTCATCACCATTCCCGCGCCGCCGCCGAACGGTCGGTCGTCCGTGCGTTTGTGCCTGTCGGTCGACCAGTCGCGGATATTGTGCAGGCGAATGTCGAGAATGCCGTTTCTGACGGCGCGCCCGAGAATGCTCTCGGAGAAAAATCCCGAGACCATTTCCGGAAACAGCGTGAGAATGTCGATCTGCACGGCGAAGTTTTTTTTGAAAAGAAAAAAACGGCGCATCCCATGCGCGGGAACGCCGTTTTTCGGATTTTCGCGGGAATGCGGAAATCAGGCAACCGCCGGAGTTTCGACCGCTTCTTTGCGGGCGCGCTTGATGAGCGAGCGGGCGGTGTCGGACGGCTGGGCGCCGCATTTGAGCCAGTAATCCGCGCGGGCGAGGTCGAGCGTCAGGCCGACGGCTTGTCCCTTCGGCGACGGATTGTAGGTGCCGAGAATTTCAACGAAGCGCCCGTCGCGGCTCGCCGTGTTTTCGCAAACGGCGATGCGGTAAATCGGCGCGTGAGTTGAACCGTGGCGTTGCAGTCTGATACGAAGCATTGTTGTTTGTCTTTGTTTAAATTGAAATTGGAATGACGCATTAAAAAATCTTCGCCGCGCGCTGTCAAGCGGGAAAATCAGCGCGTTCTCGCCGCGCCTTCCCGCGTTCCCGCGGGAACGCTCATTTTTTCGAAATGGCGGCGGCAGAGCGCGGAGCCGAGCCAGATCAGCCCGTAGGACAAAAGTTCCGTGCTTTCTTCCGCGGCGATTTTCACTTCCCGCAGATAATTTTCCGCCATGAGTTCTTTCCAAAAATCCGCCATTCCGAAAATCCGCGAATACGTCAGGAGCAGAATGACGCCGGTGACGACGATCAGGAACGGAGAGCTCAAGATTTCCGCAAACTCGCTGACGAGCGTTTTTATTCCGAACGAGGCGTAAAACAGCGCCGCTCCCGTAACCATCAGCGCGGGAACGATCCAGAATCCGTGCCGGATCAGATCCAGATAACCGTCGCATTCCCGAATGAAAATGACGACGAAAAAGCCGACGATCAGCCCGATCGCGTGTTTCAGATGACGCTCTTTGATTCCGAGCCGGACGAAATTGAACGCCGTCAGCAGAATGAAGAAAAGCTGTGTGTTTTCCGTGAACGACATTTCGCTACAGATTATGCCCAGGTGCGCGTCCAACTGGATTGTCAGCACCGCGCACAGCGCGACGGCAAGCGTTCCCGCGCCCAGCCTGAATGCGTCCTTGAAGCTTTTTTTTGTTTCTTCGTCTGAAATCATGAAAATGGGGGAAAGAAAAATTTGAGGGCGCAAAATAAAACTAAAAATGAACAAATGTTCAACAAAAAAA
>CAZWIK010000043.1:0-3617 GCA_964633895.1 uncultured Enterobacteriaceae bacterium
ACGCACGTTCGCCTCCGGATGCCTGCGCGCGAATGCCGACTCTGCACGCGCGAGCCGTTCCCGCGCACGGGAAAGCTGCGCCGCGATCGCCGCCGAGATGCGCGAAGCCGTTCCCGAAAGCCGTTCCCGCTCAAGATGCAGCCGACCCTGCGGCGACCTGCGTTCAAGCTGAGATTCGAGCAAATCCAGCCGCTGCGAATAATCCTGCATCGCCCGCAAAACCGCGTCTTCGAGCCGCGACTCCGCATTTTCAACGCGGTCGGCGATTTCAAGCCGCGCGCTGGAAATGTATTCCGCCGCCGCGGACGGCGTTTCCGCGCGAAGATCCGCCGCGAAATCGCTCAGCGTAAAATCGATTTCGTGTCCGACGGCGGAAATCACGGGAACGCGCGAAGCTCGAACGGCGCGCGCGACGATTTCTTCGTTGAAGCACCACAAATCTTCGAGGCTTCCGCCGCCGCGCCCGACGACGAGCAGCTCCAAATCCCGAACCGCATTTGCCCGACCGATTCCGCGCACGATTTCTTCCGCCGCACCGACGCCCTGCACTTTGGCGGGAACGACCAGCAGCCGCCCGACCCAATCACGGCGACGCAGAATGCTGATGAAGTCCCGAATCGCCGCGCCCGTCGGCGACGTGACGAACGCGATCGTCCGCGGGAACGCCGGCAACGCGCGCTTCAGTTTTTTGTCGAAAAGCCCTTCCGCATCCAGTTTGCGGCGGAGTTTTTCAAAAGCCTCCTGCAACCGTCCGACGCCTTCTTCCTGAAACGCGCGGACGACGAGCTGATAATTCCCGCGCGGCTCGTAAACGCTGATTTCTCCGAAAACGACGAGCTGCATTCCCTCGCGCAAACGCGTTCTCGCGCGCGCCAGCGTGCCGCGAAACGCGACGGCGGACAACTGTGCCCCCGCATCTTTCAGCGTGAAATACGCATGCCCGCTCGACTGTATCCGCAAATTCGATACTTCTCCACGAATCCGAACTCCGCCGAACGCACCCTCGACCAGCGACTTGATGCGCCGCGTGAATTCCGTCACGGAGAGCGGTGCGTCATCGCGCGGCGTTCCCGCGAAAAATTCTTCTTCAAAAAAATCGCCCATTTCAGCCGACGTGTGGAGGCGTGAACTTTTTCAGCCGATCCCACATCATGTCGAGCGACGCGGGCAACGTGCGCGTGTCCGCGATCACCGGCATGAAATTGCTGTCTCCCTCCCAGCGCGGCACGATATGGCAATGCAGATGCTTCGGGATTCCCGCTCCCGCGGACGAGCCGAAATTGAACCCGACGTTGAATCCGTGCGGGCGCAGTGCGTCGGAAAGAATTTTCTGCCCGAGAATAATCAGATCCATCAGGTCCGCGCGTTCGTCCGGCGTCAGATCCGCGAGCGTGGGAACGGCGCGATACGGAATCGCGAGCAGATGCCCGGCATTATACGGGAACGTGTTCAGAACAAGATAGCCCGTCTTTCCGCGATACAGCAGATGCACGGACTTTTCGTCTGCAACTTTCGGAATTTCGGAAAACGGATCGTCGCTCTTCGAACCGCGTTCTTCTTTCGGCGCTTCGATATACGCCATTCGCCAATAAGCATGCAGGTAATTCATGTGTAAAGTTTTTCCGTCGGTGCGCGTTTTTTCAAATGAAAAAACCGGATTCCCGTCCGCCGAGAAAAAACGCTTGCAAACTCCGCGCGGAAAGAGCATCTTGCTTGTTCCTTTTTCTTCGGTGAGATATCCAAGTGGCTAAAGGGCGTGGACTGTAAATCCATTCGGTTTTCCGTTCGGGGGTTCGAATCCCTCTCTCACCACCACTTAAAAACAGCTCGCGAAGCCGCCGAAACCAAGGCTTTTCGAGTTGTCTTTTTTTTCGGGAAACGTTCGAAGAACAAGGCGAATTTCGGGGAAACGCGCGGGAACGCCGCACCGCGCGGCATTATTTCAAAATGCCCTGCGCGTCCATTTCTTCCGCGATCTGAATCGCGTTGAGCGCCGCGCCCTTCCAAAGCTGATCGCCGGAAACCCAAAGCGCGAGCCCGTTTTCGAACGCCGTGTTTTTGCGGATCCGACCGACGCCGCATTTGACTTTGTTCTGATAAAACAGCGGCATCGGATAAATTTTGTTCGCGGGATCGTCGCAGACTTCCGCTCCCGGAAATGCCGCGATCGCGGCGCGCGCCGCGACGACGTCCACCGGTTTTTCGAATTCCGCGTCGATGGAAATGGAATGCGCGCGGAACACGGGAACGCGCACGCAAGTACACGTGCAGACGAGTTCCGGCAGCTCCATGATTTTCCGCCCCTCGTTGAACATCTTCATTTCCTCCTTCGTGTAGCCGTCTTCAAGAAACGTATCCACGTGAGGCAATACATTGAATGCGATCTGATACGGATAAACTTCGTGTTCGATCGGCTCGTTCGACGCCCATGCGACAACCTGCTTCTTCAGCTCTTCCATCGCCGCCGCGCCCGTTCCCGACACCGCCTGATACGTCGAGGCGAAAAAGCGTTTCAGCCCGAATGCCTTGTGCAACGGATAAAGCCCCATCAGTGCGATCGCCGTCGAGCAGTTCGGATTCGCGATGATGCCTTTGTGCGTCTTCAGCGCGTGAGCGTTGATTTCGGGAACGACGAGCGGCACGTTCGGATCCATGCGGAACGCGGAACTGTTGTCGATCACAATGCAGCCGCGCTTCGCCGCTTCGGGCGCCAGTGCTTTCGAGACGCTCCCGCCCGCGGAAAAAATCGCGAAATCCAAGCCGTCGAATTCTTCCGGTTTCGCTTCCCGAATCGTCCACGCCTTCCCGCCGAACTCGACGCTCTTTCCCGCGCTGCGCGCGGACGCGAGCGGACGAAGCTCCGACACGGGGAATTTTCTCGACGCGAGAAGCGCAAGAATTTCTTGCCCGACCGCGCCCGTGACGCCTACGATACCAACTTTGTATGCCATATGTCGTTTCCTGGAAAAAAGTTTGAAAATGAGGAGCTTGCAAGAATGCGGCTCGCCGAGCTGAAACGCAAATGCGAAATGCTCCGCGTTCCCGCGCTGCCGCACTCGCTCGTCGCCGACATTCCATCCCAGCGGCTTTGGCATTTTCTCGGGAACACCCTGCGCGCCGAATACAAAATTTCCTCGTCGCGCGCCGCGCCGAGCTGCGTAAAAGATTCCTTGGGCACGCCCGACGGGCTTTTTTCCGTCGTCGAAAAAATCGGCGACGGCGTTCCCGCGGGAACGGTCTTCAAAGCGCGCGTTTCCACGGGAGTGCATTTTTCGGAATTTCTGAAAAACGCGCCCGACGAAAATCTGATCACCTCGCGCATTCTGCGCATTCAAGGCGAAGAAGACGGACACAACCGCGGCGGCGACTGCGACACGTATTCAAGATTTGTTTACATTCACGGCACGAATCAGGAACACAAGCTCGGCACGCCGAATTCCCACGGCTGTCTGCTCCTCGGGAACGCCGACGTCATCGAGCTTTTCGACGCGCTGCCCGCCGCTCCAGCGGGAACGCCCTGCGCGCGCCTTTTCATCGCGAAATCCTGAACGAGGCGGAGAAAGCACGTTCCCGCAAAGCGGCGTAAAGAAAGGTTTGTTGAAGTTCAGTTCGGCGTT
>CAZWIK010000043.1:3717-12570 GCA_964633895.1 uncultured Enterobacteriaceae bacterium
GGAAAACCTGCGGGAACGTTTTTCTTTGAACAATCAGAAGATGCTCAGCGGTTGATATCGCCGAGCATTTTTCCGCCGAAGACTGCCGCGGAGCCGAGTTCTTCTTCGATGCGGAGGAGTTGATTGTATTTCGCGATGCGGTCGGAACGGCTCATCGAACCGGTCTTGATCTGCCCCGCGTTCGTCGCGACGGCGATGTCGGCGATCGTCGCGTCTTCCGTTTCGCCGGAGCGGTGCGAGATGACCGCCGTGTAGCGGTTAAACTGCGCCATTTCGACGGCGTCGAGCGTTTCCGTGAGCGAGCCAATCTGGTTGACCTTGACGAGAATCGAGTTCGCGACGCCGAGCTGAATGCCCTTTTTAAGGAACGTCGTGTTCGTGACGAACAGGTCGTCGCCGACGAGCTGAATCTTGCTGCCGAGCTTGTCCGTGAGCTTTTTCCACGTGTCCCAGTCGCCTTCGGCGCAGCCGTCTTCGATCGAGATGATCGGATAGCTGGAGCAGAGGTCGGCGAGGAACGCGACCATCTTGTCGCCGGAGAGTTTGCGTCCATCGGACTTTTTGAAAACGTATTGCTTGGTCTTCGTGTCGTAGAATTCGGAAGAAGCGACGTCGAGCGCGATGCAGATGTCTTTGCCGAACTTGTAGCCGGCATTCTTGACGGCGGCGGCGATCGTGTCGAGCGCGTCTTCGACGGAATTCAGGCGCGGGGCAAATCCGCCTTCGTCTCCGACGGCGGTGTCGAGTCCGCGTTTCTTGAGAACGCCCTTGAGCGCATGGAACGTTTCCGCGCCCATCTGAACTGCCTGACGGAGCGATTTCGCGCCGACCGGCATGATCATGAATTCCTGGAAATCGATCGGAGCGTCGGAGTGCGCGCCGCCGTTGATGATGTTCATCATCGGCACGGGAAGAACCTTCGCGTTCGGACCGCCGAGGTATTTGTAGAGCGGCAGAGCGACGGATTCCGCGGCGGCTTTCGCCACGGCGAGGGAAACGCCGAGAACGGCGTTCGCGCCGAGTTTCGATTTCGTCTTCGTGCCGTCGAGCTGAAGCATCGCCTGGTCGATCGCGACCTGGTCAAACGCATTGAAGCCGACGAGCTCGGGAGCGATCAGCGTGTTCACGTTGTCGACGGCTTTGAGAACGCCCTTGCCGCCGAAGCGTTTTTTCGGATCGATGCCTTTTTCGAACTGCTTCGCGGGAACGCCCGCGTCGCGGAGTTCGAGCGCTTCGTTCACGCCCGTGGAAGCTCCGGAAGGAACCGCCGCGCGCCCCATGGCACCGGATTCGAGCGTAACGTCGACTTCAACCGTCGGGTTGCCGCGCGAATCGATAATTTCGCGACCTTTAACGTCTACGATGCAATCGTTTGTGTATTCCATAGTTGTTTTGTCTTTTGTGAATTAAAATTTGTTTTATGCCGGAATTTCGGAATATTCGGAAATCGCCGTTCCCGCGACTTCGGGAGCGATCTTCTTGACCATTCCCGTGAGGATTCCGCCGGGACCGCATTCGAGCGTTTCCGTGACGCCGAGCGCGACGGCACCGCGCACGCAGTCTTCCCACAGAACGGAAGAAACGACCTGCTTCGCGAGGGCTTCGCGCATCGCGGCGGGTTCGTCGATGAGCGTTCCCGTCGTGTTCGTGAACACGGGAATTTCCGGTTTCTTAAATTCGACGGAAGCGAGGAATTCGGCGAACTTCGCGCGCGCCGGCTCCATCAGGCGGGAGTGATACGCGCCGGCGACGACGAGCGGAATCGCGCGCTTGAACTGCTTCGTTTCCGCGTTTTTCGCGACGGCGGCAGCGATTTTGTCCGCATCGCCGGAAATGACGATCTGACCGGGCGTGTTGAAATTCGCCGCGTCGACGTCAAATTCCTTGCAGAACGCGAGCACATCCTCGCGGGAACCGCCGATGATCGCCGCCATGCCGCCTTTCGACGCATCGCAAGCTTCCTGCATCAGGCGCCCGCGTTCGGCGACGACTTTCAGCCCCGTTTCAAAATCCCAGACGCCCGCGACGGCATACGCCGTGAGTTCTCCGATGCTGAGCCCGAGCACGCATTTCAGGTCGGCGAGCTTGCCCTGCTCTTTGAGAATCTGCGCGATCGCGTAGCCCTGCGTGAAAAGCGCCGGCTGGCAGACGCGCGTTTCCGTCAGCGTTTCCTGCGGTCCGTTGAAGCAGATTTGCTTCAAATCGAACGGCAGAACCGCGTTCGCGCGATCGTAAAGTTCCCGCGCGAGAGCGGAATTTTCGCAAAGCGATTTTCCCATGCCAACTTTCTGGGCGCCCTGTCCGGAGAAAAGGAGTGCTTTCATGATTTCTAAAATAAAAACGTTTCCGCATTATTGCGAGTTTGCGCGGGAACGTAAAGGGAAAACGCGCGGGAACGCGCCTCGATTTCCGCGCGTCAAAAAGAGCGGTCAATATTTTTTCATCTGTTTCGCTTCCCTTATTTATTCGCGCGGCTCTTCTCCCCGTGTGCCGCGATGCCGAATCCGCGCCGGAGCGAACGCGCTCCGCGTTCCCGCTTCCGAACGGGCGCGAGAACGTCAGAAATCGCGGCGCGAATCGAGCGCGGAGCGGAGCGTCGCGGGATCGGCGAAATTCAGCGCGCCGCCGCTCGGCAGACCGAACCCGATGCGCGTGATCTTCACGTGCGGGAAGCGCGCGCCGTATTCTTCGCGGATGTAGCAGCAGGTCGCCTCGCCTTCGATGTCGTTGGACAAAGCGAGAATGAGTTCGTCCGTCCCGCCGGCGGCGAGACGTTTTTCCAGCGCGGAAAAATTCAGCTCGCGCGGACCGATCCCGCGGATCGGAGAAAGCCGCCCGTGCAGCACATGGAAACGCCCGCGAAACGTTCCCGCGCGTTCAATCGCCATCGCATCGGGAACGTGTTCGACGACACAGATGCGGGAGGCATCGCGCCGCTCGTCGGCGCAGATCGGACAAAGCGCGCCGCCCTCCGCGATGTTCCCGCAGCACGGACAGCGCGAAACGCGTTCCCGCGCGGCGAGTAGCGCGGCGAGCAGCCGATCCAAGTCGGCGGGGCGTTCGACGAGCAGGTGAAGCGCCATCCGCTCCGCGGAGCGATATCCCACGCCGGGCAGTTTTTTCAGCGCGTCGCGCGCGTCGTCGAATGCGGACATTTTTTTTCGCCGAACACCGACGTTCCCGCCGGAATTACGCGGCGCCGAGCGTGAAGCCGGCGGTCGCCGCCTGCATTTTTTCCTGATGCAGCGCCTTGGATTTCGCGATGCCTTCGCCGATCGCCGCCAGAAGCGCGTCCTCGATCGTCTTTTTGTCTTCCTTCAGAAATTCGGGATCGAGCTCCAGCGATTTCAGCTCGCTGTGTCCGTTCATCGTCAGCCTGACTGCGCCGCCGCCGTAAGAGACTTCGATTTTTTCGTCGAAGAGCGCCTGATTGGTCTCTTCGATTTTCTTTTGCATTTTCTGCGCCTGCTTGAGGAGTTTGCCTACGCCTGCCATGATTTTTCTTTTTTTTAAAATGTGAAAGCCGAGAGCTTAAAGGTTGCGGGAAAAAGATGAAAGCCGAAAGATTCCGCGCGCGTTCCCGCGCGTCATTTCCGGGATTTCAGCTCCTTTTGCGTATCGCGTTTCAGGATTTTCAGCTTGGTGGCGTTGCGCAGGCGATCCCGCAGCGTCATGCGATCCGTAAAGACGATGCCCTGACAGTGGTCGTTCTCGTGCTGAACGCAGCGCGCGAGCATTCCCGTGCATTCCAGTTCGTGAGCGTTCCCGCGCGCGTCCTGAAACTTTACGCGCACGTGTTCCCGCCGCACGACTTCGCCGCGGATTCCCGGGAACGACAGGCAACCTTCGCGGCAAACGAAATCGTCGCCGTTGAGAAGCTCGATTTTCGCGTTCGCGAACGCCATGGGCATCGCCAGTTCCACGGGAACGCGTTTCCCATCGAGAATCAGCTCGAACTCCTGCGCTTCGCCTTTCGCGGGACGCAGATCGATGACGAAAAACTGCTTCGACAGTCCGACCTGCGGCGCCGCCAGCCCGATGCCGTTCTCGCCGCGCATCGTTTCGACCATGTCTTCTGCGAGCTTTTCGAGGGTCTCGCCGAAGTCGGAAACTGGCTCGCCTTTTGTGCGCAGAACCGGATTCCCGTAAAATGTCATGGGAAGAATCATAACGGCGGAAAACAGTATGCGCGTTCCCGCGTTTTTTCAAAGACAAAGCGCGGGAACGCGGAAAAAGCGGCGGCGGGAACGCCGGCGTCCGTCAATAAGTGAAGCGCAGGGAAACGCCGGCGTAAAATTCGTCGCCGAGATCTTCGTGCCGCAACGCCGTGAGCGCCTGTGAATAGGCGACCGTTGCGTCGACAGCGCACCAGTCGGTCAGCGCGTAGCTCGCGCCGAGCGTGTAATCCAGCGCGTTGGAGCCGCGCGCGGCGGACTGCACGTAGCCGCCGTTGTAGCCGTAGCGGATGTTCGCGTCCAGCGAAAGCCGCTCGTCCACGGCGTAATGCGCGGCGACGTAAATTCCGTAGTAGCCCCGGAATTTTCCGCGGTCGCCCGTCGCGCCGTCGTTGTCTTGCCAATAAAAATCCGTTCCCGCGGAAAAAACGTCCGTGATATGATACGCGGTTTTCAGCCCCGGGCGCGGGATTCCGTGATCGTCGTTCTGATGAATGAAGCTCTGTTCGAACCACGGAATGAGGTCGAGCGTTCCGAGCGAAAGTTTGTAATCGACGCGCAGCTTGGTCTCGCCGCAGCGTTCGCCGTCCTTGTGTCCGTCCGCCACGCCATACCAGAACTTGAAAAACCAGCGGTCCTGATAAGACGCGCCGAGCGTGAGCAGGGAATAGCCCGTGTCCCAGCAGTCGATGCCTTCGCAGACGTAGCGGCTATACCAGCCGATTGTCGCCGTGTATTCCGTTTCGGAAAGCAGGTTCCGCGCCTTTCCGACGTCGATGCCGAGCGGACGGAAATCCTCCGCCGTTCCCGCGGGGGCAGCGGTTTCTCCGTCGGCGAACGCCGACAATGCGGGGAACGACGCGAGTGCCGCCGCCGCAAAAAATCTTCCCAGCCGAGAACCCGTTTTTCTTGATGAGATCGCCATGAGTTATCCTTTCGTTGTGGTTAAAAAAAACTGACGCTTCTCGGGCAAAGCGGTGCCGGGGGTGCGGCGTTTGTCTGCGCTTTTGTCAGGCGTTCCCGCGGGAACGCGAAAGACGCCGTGCGGCGACGATGAAGACGACACCGACGAGGGCGAGAACCGCAGAATAAAACTGTCCGCGCGTCAGTCCGAGAATGAAACTTACGCCGATGTCCGGCTCGCGGAAAAATTCGTCAACGATGCGGACGGCGGCGTAAAGCAGGCAGGCTTCGCCGATCAGCTGTCCGTGCGGGAGCGGTTTCTTTTTCCAGAAGCGAAGTTGCGTCCACGCCAAAATCAGCAGACCTTCGCCCGCCGCCGCGTAAAGTTGCGACGGGTGGCGCGGGAGCAGATACGCCAGCTCCGACGCGCCCGTGAATGGATTAAATTTTTCGTATTTGAAAATGACCGCCCACGGCACGTCCGTTTCGCGCCCCCAAAGCTCTCCGTTGATGAAATTCGCGACGCGCCCGAAAAACACGCCCGCGGGAGCGAGTGACGCGATGACGTCGCCGAGCTGCAGAAAACTGCATTTCTGTTTTCTCGAAAAAATCCACGTCGCCAGCAGGGCGCCGAGCATTCCGCCGTGGCTCGACATTCCGCCGTGCCAAACCTGAAACACGGAAAGCGGCGAGGCGATCAGCGCGTCCCACGCGTAAAAAATCATGTAGCCGAGCCGCGCTCCCGCAAGCACGCCGACGATCAGCGCGAGCATGAAATTCGACTGCGCGTCCGGCGCGAGCGGCGAGCGGTCTTTTTTGTAATAAACGCTCAGCATCACCGCGCCGAAAACGAATCCGGCGAGATACGCCAGCCCATACCAACGAATCCCTTCGAGAAACCAGCCTTCGGGAAAGCGAACCAAAAACGGATCCAGATCGTGAACCCAGTAGCCGGGCGTCGGCACCGCTGTCGTTGCAGGAAGCATCTTGAAGCCGAAAGATTAGCGCGTTCCCGCGGGAACGCAATTTTTTCTTGGGGAAAAAAGGACGTTCCCGTCGGCGATGCGGCGGGAACGTCCTTTCGCGCGGAGTAGCGCGGGAGCTCACATCATGTTTTTCGGACCGTTCACGTGCGCGTTGACTTTGAGGCGCAACGCGTTCAGGTGAATGAAGCCGGAAGCGTCGTCCTGGTCGTAAGCGTTCGTCGGATCCGCCTCCATCGTCGCAATCTGCGGATTGTAGAGCGAATTCGGAGATTTGCGCCCCGCGACGTAGCAGCAACCCTTGTAGAGCTTGACGCGCACGACGCCGTTCACGTTTTTCTGCGTTTCCGTGACGAGAGCCTGAAGCGCGAGGCGTTCCGGCGCATACCAGAAGCCATTGTAGACGAGTTCCGCATATTTCGGAATGAGACTGTCGCGCAGGTGCATC
Organism: uncultured Enterobacteriaceae bacterium; assembly: GCA_964633895.1. Taxonomy (GTDB): domain Bacteria; phylum Verrucomicrobiota; class Verrucomicrobiia; order Opitutales; family UBA953; genus Spyradosoma. The sequence continues at coordinate 10,227 of CAZWIK010000043.1, forward strand.
GTGTCGCGATCCATCGTGATGGATTCCATCTGGCGGTGCGCGAAGAAAAGAATCGCGCCGCCCGGCGTCTCGTAAACGCCGCGGGACTTCATGCCGACGAAACGGTTTTCGACCATGTCGACGCGACCGATCCCGTGCTTGCCGCCGAGCTTGTTCAGCGTCTGCATCACTTGAAGCGGCGTCATTTTCTTCCCATCGATCGCGACGCAGTTGCCCTTCTCAAATTCGAGCTCAATGTATTCGGGAACGTCGGGCGCGTCTTCCGGAGCGACGGACAGCTTGAACATCGCCTTGTTTTCCGGGCAGAACGCGTCGAACCACGGGTCTTCCATGATTCCCGCCTCGTAGGAAATGTGAAGCAGATTGCGGTCCATCGAATACGGTTTTTTCATGCTCGCTTCGACGGGAAGACCCTGCGCGACGCAGTAGTCGATCATTTCCTTGCGCCCCGGAAACTGCGCGCGGAAGGAATCGTCGCGCCACGGAGCGATGACCTGCAGATCCGGCGCGAGCGCCGCCGCCGCAAGTTCGAAGCGCACCTGGTCGTTGCCCTTTCCCGTCGCGCCGTGCGCGATCGCGTCGCAGCCTTCCGCCTTGGCGATTTCGACCATGCGCTTGGCGATGAGCGGACGCGCGATCGACGTTCCGAGGTAATACTGCCCCTCGTAAATCGCTCCCGCCTGCACCATCGGGAAAATGAAATCCCGCGCGAATTCTTCCTGTAGATCCTCGATGTAAATTTTGGACGCTCCCGTCTTTTTGCTCTTTTCTTCGAGCCCGGAAAGCTCTTCCTCCTGACCGACGTTCGCGCAGAACGCGATCATTTCAGCGTCGTATTTGTTTTTAATCCAGGAAAGAAGCACCGAGGTGTCCAGTCCGCCGGAATATGCGAGAAGAATCTTCATAGCGTTGAATTATTTGTTTTTTGGAGGCGCAATGATGCGACGCGTTCCCGCGAAAATCAACGCGAATGTTCGCGGGAACGCGCAAAAACCGCAGGAAACTGCGGGACAACAAACAGAACGCTTGCCGTCGGGCGCAAAGCTCGATAACTTTTACACAATGAGCGCGAAAAAATACGTTCCGTCGCCGGTCGACACCTCCTCAGTCAAACTTCCGGACGAACTGAAATCCCTGACCGAGTTGCTCGCCGAAAACGCGCACGAAGTCTGGGCGCAGACGCGTCTGAATCAGGGCTGGAGTTTCGGAGAGACGCGCGACGACGCGAACAAGAAGCACCCTTGCCTCATTCCCTACAAGGATCTTCCCGAAAACGAAAAAACCTTCGACCGCAACACGGCGATGGAGACCGTCCGTCTGATTCTCCGCCTCGGATTCAGAATCGAAAAGAAATGACGTTCGTGGACAATCGCGCTCTGTTCGAGGAAATTTTCAGTCTCCGCGGAAAAATCGTTTTTGCGCTCGGCGCGAAAGCGTTCCCGCGGCGTTGTCGGGAACGCGGCGCGGAAATCGTCCGCGCAGAAGACGCCCGCCTCGAAAAAACCGTTTTCGAAAACATTTCCGAACCGCTCGCGCGCGCGGGATTCCCGTGGGAAAACGCGCGGGAACGCATCGCCCGAGAGCTCTGCTTTTGGTTCGGGCTTTCGGACGAACAGGACGGATTTTCGGCGACGCGCGCGGAAGAACTCGACGCCCCGCTGCGGACGCGGCTCGCGCTCGCCCGTGCGTTGGCAAAAAAAGCGCCGGACGCACCGCTCGTCGTCGGACAAACGCTGCCAGAGTTCGAACCGCAGATTCTCGCCGCGCTGAAAGCGCGCGCGGAAACGGAAAATTTCGCCGCGTTCGTCGAAGACGCCCGCTACGAGGATTTTCCCGGCGCGGATCTGCTCGCGTTCTTCGCGGACAAATCGGAGAACCCCGCGGGAACGCCCGTGCTCTGTTCGCCGCGGGAAGCGGAAGCCACACCGGAATCCTTGACCGCCGCTCGCGCGCTTCGTCTGAAAAAAATCGGCGGCACGAGAAACGCCGCGCAACACGGGAACGCGTTCGCCGGAACCGTCGTCGGCGCGGGCGCGGGAGAATTTCTCGCGCGGGCGCAAAATCGGGAAATTCACGGGCGCCTCTGCGGGAACGTTCCCGACGACGTTCCCGAAGGCGCGAAAATCGAAATCTTTCTCGCGCCGGAAATTTTTCATCTCGACGCGTTCCCGCCCGAAGAAAACTGCTTCGAAGTCGATTCCGGCGGCGAAATCTTTTTCGACGGAAAACTTTATTACCGGCAGTTCGCGACGACGGACAAGGCGGTCGCCGTCAACATCGCCACGCAGTATCGCCAGACGCTCGAAATTCCCGAAGGTGGCTCGCTCTTCGCGTGGTTTTTCCC
>CAZWIK010000044.1:0-11924 GCA_964633895.1 uncultured Enterobacteriaceae bacterium
TGCGAAAAAGGATTTCCGGATTTTCCGAAACGTTTCCCACGGAGCGAAGCGGGCGTCGAACTTTTTGATTTGCTTTGTTCCCGTGCGCCTTTGGCTTGAATTTCGGCGGGCGGGGCTTTTTAATAAGGCAGATTTTAGCACAAATGCTGATAGTTCAAAAATATGGCGGGACTTCCGTCGGGAATGTCGACCGCATCAAAAACGTCGCGGCGAAGATCAAAGGTTATTGGTCGGAAGGGCATCAGGTCGTCGTCGTCGTTTCCGCGCGCAGCGGCGTGACGAACGAGCTGATCGCGCGCGCGAAAGCGATTTCGGCGACGCCGAGCGAACGCGAAATGGACATGCTTCTCGCGACGGGCGAGCAGGAGACGATCGCGCTGACGGCGCTCGCGCTTCACGCGATCGGCGTTCCCGCCGTTTCCCGCACGGGAGCGCAGGCGGGAATCATCACGGACGCGCTGCATTCCCGCGCGCACATCGCGCAACTCACCGGCGGCGACATCAAGGCGCGGCTCGACGAGGGAAAGGTCGTCATCGTCGCCGGATTCCAAGGCATTTCCTCCGAGCGGGAAATCACGACGCTCGGACGCGGCGGGAGCGACCTCACGGCGATCGCGCTCGCCGCCGCGCTCAAAGCGGACGTTTGCCAGATTTTCACGGACGTGGACGGTGTCTACACGGCGGATCCTCGCATTGTCGTGGACGCGCGGAAGCTGCGGCGCATCTGCTACGAGGAAATGCTGGAACTTGCGTCGAGCGGCTCGAAGGTCATGCAGTCGCGCTCCGTCGAGTTTGCGCAGAAATACGGCGTCGCCTTTGAAGTGCGCTCTTCTTTTAACGATCAACCCGGAACAGTTGTGAAAGATTTTGAAAAAACCATGGAAGACGCCGTCGTCTCTGGCGTCGCGCTGGACCGTTCGCAGACGCGCGTTACGGTCGGCGATCTGCCCGATTCTCCCGCCGCGTTCGCGGCGATTTTCGATGCGCTCGGCGAAGCGTCCGTCAGCGTCGACATGATCGTGAAAAACGTCGCGAAGGAGCCGGGAGCGGCGAACCTGACGTTTTCCGTCAACACCGACCAAGTCGGCTACGCGGAAAAAGTCATTACCGCGACGCTGAAGAAGCTCGGCGCGGGAACGTTCCGTTCGTCGGGGCAAATCGCGAAAGTTTCGATTGTCGGCGTGGGCATGACGTCTCATCCGGGCGTCGCGGGAACGCTTTTCCGCGCGCTTTCCGACGCGGGCATCAACAGCGAACTGATCACGACGTCTGAAATCAAGATCGCCGTCGCCGTGGCTCCGGAACAGGCGGACGCCGCCGTCCGTGCCGTTCACGCGGCGTTCGGGCTGAACAAATGAGCGCGCGCTGTCGAACGGAAATTATCGTCCGTCGACGGCGGGAACGGAATTGTCGGGAAACGTCGGAAATCGAGGCTTAATCCCGATGCGTCAGCTCATCTTCACGTCCGTGCTCGTCGGACTTTCTTCGGGAAGATCCGGCTTCTGCACGGTCGCGCGTTCCGCTTCGCTGCGGGAACGCACGGTCGCGGAGCTGGAAAAGATGAGCGATTACGATCCGCCCGCGGGAACGCGTCCGACGGTTTTTCTTTTCCGCGTTTATTCCGGCGGGAACGAGCCGCTCTACATTCTGTCGCGCGCATGCGACGCGGGAACGGACGTCTTCGGGCGACCGAACCACGTCGTCCATCATCTGATTTTTCATGAAAAGGAAACGGCGGAGCTTCCGCCGCCCGCCGAAGTCGCGTTGCGTTTCCGCGGCTGGGTCAAAAAATACGAAGGCGCGCCGCGTCTGTTGCCGGACGACGAGCCGCTTCCGGCGGAAATTCTGCGCGGGAACGGCGAACGCCTGCTTCCCGCGAAACGCTGGGCGGCGCTGACGGGCGACGGCGGGAACGCCGCGCTGCTTTGTCCGCACGGCGAACCGCGCGCGACGGTTTTTCTCGGAGACGAAACGATGACGGAGACGGTGCTCGGGCTTTTCGCGGAATCGGCGGAGACGCTCGGCGGCGGGAACGCGTGGGAAATCGCGTTTTCCACGGGAATTTGTTCCCGAAACGGCGCGGGGCGTTTTTTGTGGCGCATGGTGGGCGAGCGCGATCTCGCCGTGCGGCGTCCGGGCGATTTCATTCTCGATTTTCTCGCGCCGCTTTCGTTGCTCCGCGCGCCTGAAACGGAGTTCGCGGAATACGCGCGCAGCGGGAACGCTCCCGCGCGGCGGGCGGCGGTGCATTCCCGCAAGATTCCGCTGCCGGGCGTTTCTTTTCCGAAGGAAAACGCGCCCGAAGCGGCGACCGCGCCCGAAGCGTCCGCGGAGCCGACGGGCGTTCCCGAGCCCGCGCCGCGGATTTCTCCGGCGGATGCCGTTCCCGAGGGAAAACGTTTTTCGGACATCGCGGGAACGGCGAAATTTCTCGGAATTTCTTCGCTCGTCTTCGTCGTCGTGATGATCGCCGTTTTTTTTATGACGCCGCCTCCGTCGTCCGATTCCTCGGCGCAGGCGCAGGCGGAAAAAAACGCCGCCAGCGACGCGGACGAGACCTCGCGCGCGGTCGCCGCTTTCGGCGCGATTTTGGAAGAGCGGATCGCGTCGGGCGATTTCGCGGGAGCGGCGGAAGCGTGGCTCTCGTTCGCGGACGCGTTCCCGTCGCAGGCGGACGCGCAGCGGCAGAATTTCGTGCCGCGCTTCAAATTGAAAATCGCGGGTGCCTACGCAGAAAAATTTTCCCGCCGGCTACGGTTGCTGGACGCGGGCGGAAAATTTTCGGAAGAAGAAAAACGGATTCTCGCCGCGGAGCTGGCGATGTTCCGGCGGGTCTGCCTCGAATTCGAACTGACCGAGGGGCGGATTCAGCGCAAGAACCTCGCCGTCATCGAACGCGCCGAAGCCGTCGTCGGCGAAGACGCCCGCTGACGTTTTCCGCGTTCCCTCGCGCGCGCGATTTTTTGAAAGCGGGTGCGGCTGAAAGGTTGCGCGGGAACGGATCGCGTGTTTTAATCCCGTTTTTCAAAATTTTCTGAAAAATGATTTCGCAAGACATTCGCACACATCACACGCTCGCCTGCATCTGGGATTTCGACAAAACGCTGACGCCCGGCTACATGCAGTCTCCGTTGTTTTCGGAATACGGAATCGACGAGGCGGCGTTCTGGGCGGAAGTCAACCGGCTGCCGGAAATCTACGCGCGGCAGGGCATTCACGTTTCCAAAGACACGGTTTATCTGAATCATCTTCTGAGCTATGTGAAAAACGGTCCGCTCAAAGGGCTTTCCAACAAGAAACTGCGGGAACTCGGCGCGCGGATTCCGCTCTGCAAGGGCGTTCCCGAAGTTTTCGACAAGCTCCGCGCCTACGCGAAAAAGACGGGCGAGGCATTCAGTCTCGACATCGATCTGGAGCATTACGTCGTGAGCACCGGTCTCGCGGAAATGATCCGCGGGAGCGCGGTCGCGGCGCATACGGACGGCATTTACGGCTGCGAATTCATCGAACAGCCGCTCCCGCCGCACTACACCGAGCAGGACGAACTTGCGCTCGACCTGCCGACGGAAATTTCCCAGATCGGCGTGATGGTGGACAACACGATCAAGACGCGCTTCATTTTTGAAATCAACAAGGGTTCGAACAAAAATCCGGAAATCGACGTGAACGCGGTCGTGCGCACGCAGGATCGCCGCGTGCCGTTCGAAAACATGGTTTACGTCGCGGACGGACCGAGCGACGTTCCCGTGTTTTCCGTCGTGCGCAAGGGCGGCGGATTCGCCTATGCGGTCTACGCGGAAGGAAACGCCGCCGAGCTCCGCCAGAACGACACGCTTCAGGAATGCAAGCGCGTGAACGGCTACGGACCGAACGATTACCGCGAAGATCGGTTCACGTTCAAGTGGCTCTGCCTGCGCATCGAAGACATGATCACGCGCCTGAGCCGCGCGCGCGATTTCGCCGTCGAGTCCAACATCGCGCGTCCGCCGCGCCACATTCACGCGGGAACGCTCGGCGGGAACGCCGCTCCCGTTTCGGATTCGCCGCGGGACGCCGCGCCGTCTTCTGCGTCGGAACAACCTTCTTTGCTTTGAAGAGAATGGCTTTTTCCAAGAAAAACAATTCCGGAAAACGCGGCGGGAACGCTTCGGAAAGCCGTGCGGCGGGAACGTCCGAAAAGGCGCCGGAAAATTTCAACAGCACGACGCACCCGCTACTTTTTCTCGCGACGCTGGTCGCGGGTCTGTTGCTGCTGGCGACGCTGGTGCTCTATGAAAACGGGCAGCCGTTTTTCGGCGACGGGAATCCGCCGCTTTGGGGCGACAGCGGCTGGCTTCAAGATTTCGTGACGACGACGGAGCAGAATTTGTCGAACCCGACGGGAAAACTCGGCGCGACGGTCGCCGTCGTCGCGTTCAACATGTTTGGGCTGGCGGCGTTCATGTTGCCCGTGTTCCTGCTTCTGTTCTCGTTTTACATGGCGCGTTACCGCGCGGACATTTCGCTGTCGTGGAAAGCGTTTCTGATGTTTTTCGCACTTTGCTCCGGCGCGGCTTTGCTCGAAATTTTTCCGAAAGACCTGCTCGGCTTCAATCCCGCGGCGGGAGACCATCCGTATATGCCGAGCTCGAACGGACCGGGCGGCGCGCTCGGACATTTTCTTTTCAATGAAATTTTTTGCCCGTTCATCGGCGTTCTCGGGAGCGCCTGTTTTCTCGCGCTCGTTTATTTTTTCTGCGTTCTCGGGCTGATCGTCGCCGCGCCGCAAAAAACGGTCGCTTCCGCCGTGAACGGAATTATCGGAAAAGTGCGGGAATATTTTGAAAACCGTCGGCGCTGGCGGGAACATCAGGCGCGTTGCCGCGAGGCGCAGCGCAAGGCGTATCTCGCCGCGCAGGAACAGCTCCGGAAAAACAAGGAAGCCGCGGAGCGCGAAGCGGCGGAAAACGCGGGCGTTCCCGCCGTCGAAGCGGAGGAGGAACGCGACGAAAAAACGGAGGAAGAATCCGTTCCCGTGGACGAATCCGCCGCCGCCGTTCCCGCCGATTTTCTCGGCGCGGAAACCGAGAACGAGGATTTCTCCGGCGTTCCCGTGGACGACGCGGCGATTCCCGAAATCTCTTCGCCCGTGCTGGAAGAAATCGAGCCGGGCGCGACGCTCACGCCGATTGATTTCGAGGCGGAAAAAGAACCCGTTCCCGCGCAGTCCGAAAAAGAACCCGCACCGCCCGGCTCTTCGCCGGACGCGGGAACGCTGAAAGTCGTCGAGGCGGAAACGCTCGAACGCGCGGACGAGGCGGACGCCGCTCCTTCGCGCGGGAATTACGTGTTCCCGCCGCTGGATCTGCTCGCCGAGCCGAAGCCGTCCGCTTCCGCGCAGGACGAAGACTACGAAGCGCGCGGGCAGATCATCATCAACGAACTCGCGAATTTCAATTGTCCCGCGACGCTTTCTTCCGCGCAGGTCGGACCGACGATCACGCGCTACGAAATCAAGCCCGGAGCGGGCGTCCGCGCGGAGCGCATTCTCAATCTTCAGAACAACGTCGCGATGGCGTTGCAGGCGCAGTCCGCGCGTCTGGCGAGCGTTCCCGAACACGGCACAATCGGCATCGAAGTCCCGAACAAAAAGGCGAAATCCGTGCTGATCCGCGAAGTGCTCGAATCCAAAGCGTGGCACGAAAACAAGATGGAAATTCCCGCCGTGCTCGGCAAGGACGTTACGGGAAAGCCCGTGCTGATCGACCTCGCGAAAATGCCGCACGGGCTGATCGCGGGATCGTCTGGTTCGGGAAAATCCGTCTGCCTGAACGGCATCATCACATCGATTCTTTATCACGCTTCGCCCGACGAAGTTCGGCTCGTGATGGTCGATCCGAAAGTCGTCGAACTCAAAGTTTACAACAAGGCGCCGCACATGCTCATTCCCGTGATCACGGACATGAAGCGCGCTCCCGGCGCGCTGAAATGGCTGATCGCCGAAATGGAGCGACGCTATCAGCTCTTGGAGGAAGCAGGCGTGCGGAACATCGTCGGCTACAACGCGAAAATCGAAAAGGACAAGGCGGAAGCGGCGCGTCTCGCCGAACTCGCCGCCGCGTCCGAAAACGACGACGCGTTTTCCGGCGCGCAGAACGCGTCGGGCGTTCCCGCGGACATTTCCGTGCCGCGCGACGAAGGCGTGCTCGACGAGCTTCGCGGGAAAAAGAAAATGTCCTACATCGTCTGCATCATCGACGAGTTCGCGGACATCATGGCTCAGAACGCGGCGGAAATCGAAACCGGCGTGGCGCGGCTCACCGCGAAGGCGCGCGCGGCGGGCATTCACTTGATTCTGGCGACGCAGCGCCCCGACGCGAAAACCGTCACAGGGCTGATCAAGGCGAACTTGGGAACGCGCATCGCGCTGCGCGTGACGTCGGGAACGAATTCCCGCATCATTCTCGACGAAGTCGGCGCGGAAACGCTCATCGGCAAGGGCGACATGCTCGTGCTCGGTCCCGGCTCGCCGTTCCCGCAGCGCGCGCAGGGCGTCTGGGTTTCCGAAGAGGAAATCGAAAAAATCGTGAATTTCCTCGCTGAGAAGAACGGCGAGCCGAAATATGCGGACGACGTCGATTCCGCGATCAACAGCTATGCGGCGGAGGACGAGGAAGGCGGCGAGAGCGGGAACGGCGTTTCCGATTCGCGCGACGACCTTGTCGGCAAGGCGTGGGACGTGATTCGCACGACGAAAAAAGCTTCGATTTCCCACCTGCAACGCAGGCTCGGCATCGGTTATAACCGCGCGGCGAGAATCATCGATATTCTCGAGGAGCAGGGCAAAATCGGTCCGGAACAAGGTCCGAACAAGCCGCGCGAAATCTACGAGTAAAATTTCCTTTTTGCTTTTTTTCTTCGTTCCCGCGTCGTAAAATCTGCGCCGTTCCCGTCGCGGGAACGCATTGTTTTTTTTTCATCCCTAAAAAAAATCAGACGCATATGAGAATCCTCGTTACTGGCGGCGCCGGCTACATCGGCACGCATACGGTCATTGAATTGCTCCAGGCGGGCTACGACGTAACCATCGTCGACAACCTTTATAATTCGCAGGAAGAAGCCGTGAAGCGCGGCGCGGAACTGGCGGGAAAAACGCCGGAATTTTTCAAGGTCGATTTGCTCGACTACGCCGCGCTCGAAGAAGTCTTCAAGAAGGCGCATTACGACGCGGTCATTCATTTCGCGGGGCTGAAAGCCGTCGGCGAATCCGTTGCCAAGCCGTTGTTCTATTATCACAACAACATGACGGGAACGTTCAACCTGCTCGACCTGATGAAGAAATACGGTTGCCGCAACATCGTGTTTTCTTCGTCGGCGACGGTTTACGGAATGCCGGAAAAAGTACCGCTGGACGAGAGCTGCTCGACGGGAGCGCTCAATCCCTACGGCGCGACGAAGCTCTTTCTTGAACGCGTGCTCACGGACGTCAAGGCGGCGGAACCCGATCTGGGCGTGATGTTGCTGCGCTACTTCAACCCAGTCGGCGCGCACGAGTCGGGACGCATCGGCGAAAATCCGAACGGCATTCCGAACAATCTCATGCCCTACATCGCGCAGGTCGCGGTCGGGCGGCTTCCGTTCGTGCGCGTTTTCGGGAACGATTACCCGACGAAGGACGGCACGGGCGTCCGCGATTACATTCACGTCGTCGATCTCGCGCGCGGGCATCTCGCCGCGCTCAAAAAACTCGAAAAGGATCCGGCGAAGCTCTTCACCGTCAATCTCGGCACGGGAACGGGTTATTCCGTGCTCGACATGATTCATGCGTTCTCGAAGGCGTGCGGCAAGGAAATTCCGTATCAGATCGCACCGCGCCGCCCGGGCGACGCGCCCGAATGCTACGCCGATCCGAGCTACGCGAAAGAACTGCTCGGCTGGACGGCGACGCATACGCTCGATGACATGTGCGCTTCCAGCTGGAAGTGGCAGTCCATGAATCCGAACGGCTACGAAGCGTAAAAACCGGAAGCGGACGCTTAAAAAAAACGCGTTCCCGCGCGGCGAAAAACGCCGTTTCGCGGGAACGCGTTTTTTTTTTGCGTGGAAATTTCAGTGACAAGTTTTTTGTTGACAAATGGGGGGGGGGGATAGAATCGGCGGCTTTCATCCAAAAATCAACAAATACCATAAATGAAATCGAAAACAATGATACTGTCCGCGGCGCTATTCATGACCGCGTCCTGCGGGTTTGCCGCAGAGCTCAACAATGAGTCGAAGACTGTCGCTTCCGGCGAAACATACGAGTGCGACGGCGTTTCCCGAACTTACGGGAACGAAACGTCGGTGTCCGCTTACAATATGACTGTGGCGTCCGGCGGAACGTTCATCGTGAACGGCGACATTACGAACGAGATCAACGGCGTGAACTCGACGAACGAAACTTTTGTCGGCGGCTTGCTCGGCACGGGAACGGCGACCGTCGCGGGAACGGTCGTCACGACGATTAACGGAGCGGAGACCGCGCTCAACAAGGTTTACGGCGGGAACGGCGGAAACCAGGATGGCTCGCTGCGTCATGGCGACAATTCGAAAGTCGGCGCGGTCGAGATCACGATGAACGACGGAACGATTTCCGGCTTCATCTTAGGCAGTGGCGCGTTGGGTAGCGACGTCGACGGGGACGTCAACATCGCCGTAAAAGGCGGCACGATTAAGGATGGAATCTACGGCGCTGGGGCGTCGGCGCACGTCGGCGGGGACGTCAACATTACCGTGAACGGAGGAAATATCGACTGCATTTACGGCGGCGGCGGGAACGGCGGCTCGACGATCGGCGGCTCCGTCAACATCGTGATCGCGGGCACCGCGGTCGTTTCGGACGTCTGCGGCGGCGCATGGTATACGAGCAGCGGCTCGATCGGCGCGGTGAACATCACTGTTACGGATTCCGCCAAAATCGATGGAACGATTTACGGAACGCAGTATGAGCAAACCGTTTCCGGAGCGAAGACGCTGAACATCGAGGATTACACGGGAACGCTCGCGATTGCCAATTTCGACGACGTGAAAATCACCGGCACGAGCGAGGTCGAGTTTTCATCCGCGTTCGCGGCGGATGTGCTGCTCGTCGATTATTCCGTCGTGAGCGTTGTTCTCGCTGACGGCACGACGTTCAAAACACTTTCCGTCGTCGTGGATTCCACACTCGAAAGCGGCGCGGAAGAGGACCTTGGCGCGACTTTGGAAGCGATTTTCGGGAACAGTGCGGAAACAATAGAATCCGCGATCGAAACATCGACGGCTCTGACGCTCGTGGACAAAAACGGACAGACGTGGAGCGCGACGTATTCGAACGGCATCGCGACGGTCGTCGCCGCAATCCCCGAACCTTCCGCGTTCGGTTTGCTTGCCGGAATCTGCGCGCTTGCGTTCGTCGCCGCACGTCGGCGCAGAAACGTCTGATTCGATTGTTTTTACTAAAAAGCGCGTTTCCGCGCGGCGAAAAACGCCGTTTTGCGGGAACGCTTTTTTTTTGCGGGAACGCGCAAAAAAAAATCAGACGGCGGCGGAAAGGAAAAGTCCGACGCTTTGCGCAACGGCGTAGAGCAGCAGCGTTCCCGCGACTTTGGCGAGAAGCGGATTGTATTCGCGCGGATCTTTGATTTCGCGCAGCCGTTTCAGAATTTCGTTCATCGGAATCGGAAGCAGAACCATCGGCAGGAGAACGCTCAGCGCTTCCAGCCCGAACGCGAAGCGCAGCGCGAGCGGAGAAAGCGCGATCAACGCGAAATTGATTTTGAAAATCCGTTTCGCCCAAGCTTCGCCGAAGCGAACGACGGTCGTGCGTTTGCCCGCCCGCGCGTCGGTTTCGCGGTCGCGGATATTGTTCACGAGTAGAATGTTGTCCGCGCCCAGCCCGCAGGCGAGCGCGACGATCCAGATGAACGGCGGCAGCGTTCCCGCCTGAACCCAGCAGGTGAAGACGACGGCGACGAATCCGAAAAAAACGACGACGAAAACGTCGCCCAGTCCGTGATACGAAAGCGGGAATGGTCCCGACGTGTAGGCGAGGCAGGCGAGCAGGCTGCACGCGCCGACGACGATCATTTCCGTCCCGCCGTAAAAAATCAGCCCGCTCCCGCAGAGCGCGGCGAGGCAAAGCGCGGCGAGCGTTCCCGCGGCGACTTCCTTCGGCGAGAGCCAGCCGCTCGCCGTCGCGCGCGCGAATCCAGCGCGGTCTTCCTTGTCCGCGCCGCGCAGAAAATCTCCGCGGTCGTTGGCGAGGTTGCTCGCGATCTGCGCGAACAGCGCGAACAGCGCGGCGAGCAGCGCGGGAACGAGGTGCATTTTGCCGATCGCCGCGGCGGACGCGGTGCCGAGCAACACGGGAGCGAACGCGGCGGGAAGCGTTTTTGGACGCGCCGCGAAAAAGAACGCGCGGAATTTGGACGGAGAATTTTTCGCGGGAACGCCGCTCGCGTCGCTTTTCATTTTTTTTCTTCGGAAAGTTTGACGAGCGTGATTTCCGCGCTGACGCAGGAGCCGAGCGAGACGGAGCCTTTGCTCGCCATCGCGAACACGGGCGGTTCGGGCAGAATCGGATCGAAACCGCGCTTGACGCGGAGCGCGTTCATGCGTTGCCAGAGCAGGTAATCGAGAATGACCGGATTCGCGCTGAGCCAGATCCGGTTTTCGCTCGCCGTGTATTCCGCGTAAAAATTCGGACCGCCGATGAACTGATATTTTTCCAGCGAAAGCAGCGTCAGCTCGAATTTCGCCTTAAATTCCGGAATCGTCGCGACGCCGACCGCCGCCGCCGCCGCGTTTGCGGGATTGTCGAGAAAACGCCGCTGGTTGCTGATGTTCCAGAGCGTCGCGTTGGCGAGCGCGCCGGACACGCCGAGCGCCGTGCTGTCCGTCGCGACGGGAAGATTGAGCCAGAAATCCACGTCGAACAGAAGCGGTGCGGGCAGAAAGCTCTTGCGGTCGTTTTCGGGCGCGTCCCATTCCGAGAAGGAATCGGGCAGATAATTTTCATGCGACGGGAGCGGGTTTTCGAAAAACCACTTCGCGTCGTAAAATTTTCCCGTGTCGAGCGCGAGGACGGGCGAGCCTTCCCACGCGTCGTTCCCGCGGCGGAATGGTGGCAGATAGCCGGATTTGCGCAGCGATTTTTCGTTCAGATCGACGATGAAAATATTTTCGCGCGGGAAGCCGCGCCGCATGAGCTCGTCGCGCACGGCGCGCGTGAGCGCGGGCGGCGTCGCCAAGCCTTTGCCGGACGCCGTGTAAATTTTCAGCGCGACTTTCTTTTTTTCCGCGGGAACGAGCTTGTGCCCCGTTTCCTTTTCGTAGGCGGCGAACAAGTCTTTGACGGCGGCGGCGTAATCGTTTTCGGAAAAGCCGCCGAGCTCGCAGTCGAAAAGAAACGCGCGATGCGCTTCTGCGGGAACGGTGGAGAGATGCCGCGGCGTTTCCTGCGCGGCAGGAACGCCGGTCGCCGGTTTTTCGTCGCCGATTTCCCGAAGCGGATCGAACGCCGTGTTCACGCGGGAGACGCTCCCGTCCGGCGGGACGCTGATGTCTTGCGGAACGTCGGTTTTCTGCGGAACGTCGGCGCTCTGCGCGAAGAGCGTTCCCGCGAAGAGGAGCGCCGCGAGCGTTCCCGCCGCCGTTTTTTTCAAAAAATGCGGATGCATGCGCTCATTCTGCGGTTGAAAAATACGGAATGCAAGAGTTCAAAGTCGTAAAAATTTAACGCCCGCTTCGCCGCGCGGGAACAGCCTCGGAAAATCCGCGCGGCGAAAGCCGATTTTTTTTCGGGAACTCGTTCCCGCGAAAAAAAAAGCTTATGAGCTTAACAGCTTAAAAGTTTAATCGCTCCCGCGAGCGCGAGACCTTTTGAAAAAACACACGGCGAAAGCCGTTTTTTCTTTTTTTCGGGA
>CAZWIK010000045.1:0-11902 GCA_964633895.1 uncultured Enterobacteriaceae bacterium
GCGGCATTCGGGAGCGGTTGCGCGGCGGTGCCGTGCGAAGCGGAAAAAATGACTGCGGGAGTGGGAACGCTTCAGAATCCGCATCTCGTCAAAGAAAAGATTTTCGTCAAAGACGTTTCCGGAGGCTCGGAAACGATTCCTTTGTGGGCGTCAGAGGTCGGCACGGAAGAGTTCCGAGAAGCGCTCGTGCACTCTCTGTTCCGGAGCGGCGCGTACTCGAAAACGCAGGGAAAATTCTCCCTGAGCGCGCAAATCGTCAAGGAAGACGCGCCTCTTTCCGGCATTACTTTCTCCGTGAAGGAAGACGTGCATTATAAACTGACGGACACGGTTTCGCAGAAAGTTCTGTTCAACGAATCCGTCAGCGCGTCGGCGCGCGCCGGTTTCTCCGATGCGTTTTTTGCTGTTTCGCGGCGGAGAATCGCAATGGAAAGAGCGATGAAGGCGAACATCGAAAAGTTTTTTTTCCTGCTGAGCGAATTGAATTTTGAAGAATCCGCCGACGGGAATTGAGCTCCCGCGCATTTTCCAAAAAACGCGTTCCCGCGCGGCACGAAAGCCGTTCCCGCGAGAACGCTTTTTTTTTCAGATTTCGTTTTTCCGCGGAGCAGGGGGCGGCGGCGACGGTCGAATTTCGTCGAACTTTTCTTTTCGCGTTCGGCAGGGAAGCGTTTTATTTTTGCGAAAAAGAAAAAATGGAAAACGACTTGGAAAAACTTCTGGAGACGGCGGAACTCGCCGCGCGCGCGACGGGAACGCTGCTGCGCGAGGGCGGCGACCGTAGCGTCGCGTTCAACTCGGCGACGGACGTCAAGCTCGCCGCCGACACGAATTCCGAAAAGCTCGTGCGGGAACGCCTCGCGGCGACGGGGCTTCCGATTTTCGGCGAAGAGTTGGGCGGCGATCCCGCGCTTTACGATTCCGCGGGAACGCTTTATTGGGTCGTCGATCCGCTGGATGGCACGTTCAATTATCAGCGCGGGCAGCCGCTGACCTGCGTCAGCATCGGGCTGATGCGCGGGAGCGAACCCGTGCTCGGCGCGATTTACAATTTCAACGCGGACGAAATGTTTTCGGGAATCGTCGGCGCGGGCGTTTTTCTCAACGGAAAAAAAATCGTTCCCGCGTGGGCGTCGGAGATTTCTCAGGCGTGTCTGATGACCGGCTTTCCCGCGCTTGCGGACAAATCGCCGGAGGCGCTCGCGCCGTTCATCGAGGAGGTCGGAAAATTCAAAAAAATCCGCATGATCGGCACTGCCGCGCTCGCCGTCGCTTACGTCGCCGTCGGACGCGCGGACGTTTACAGCGAAAAGGGCACAAACCTCTGGGACGTCGCGGCGGGAATGGCGCTCGTGAAGGCGGCAGGCGGATTCATTCGTTTGGAAGCGACGGGAAAACGCGCGCTCAATTTCAATCTGCGCTGCGCCGCGCGCGCGGAGTGGCTTTGAAAAAAAACGGAAAAGAAACCGTCGGGGCTTAGCGTTTTTAAGCGTCTCGCGGAAAAAATCGCGCCTCGCGGAAACGAAAACGGGAGAAGCGGCGAAACCGCCGTCTCTCCCGCGATTTTTTTTTCAGCGTCGCGGGCGTTCCCTCGGGAACGTCATTTTTCGTTCAGATCGCGGCGAAGCTGGCGCGCGCCGATGTCGCGGCGGTAATGCATTCCGGCGAAATGAATTTGCCCGATCAGCTCGTAGGCGCTTTTCGCGGCTTCCGCGAGCGTCGCTCCGCGCGCGGTTACGCCGAGAACGCGCCCGCCCGCCGTCGTGATCGTGCCGTTGTCTTCGCGCACTGTTCCCGAATGAATGATGCCCGTTCCCGCGGGAATGCGCGCCGGCAGCGAGATGACATCGCCTTTCCGCGGCGTTCCCGGATAGCCTTCGGCGGCGAGCACGACGATGATGTTGTAGCCGTCGTGAAATTCCACGGTCGTCGGATCGAGCGTTCCCGTGGCGCAGGCATACATGACGGCGACGGGATCGGTTTTCAGCAGCGGGAGCAGAACCTGACATTCGGGATCGCCGAAACGCACGTTGAACTCGACGACTTTCGGACCGTCCGCCGTCACCATGATTCCGATGTAGAGCGTGCCGCGATAGCGGATGCCGTCCGCCGCGAGTCCGCGCAGCGTCGGCTCGACGATTTCCGAAACGACGCGCCGCTCGATTTCCGGCGTCACGACGGGCGCGGGAGCGTAAGCGCCCATGCCGCCGGTGTTCGGTCCCGTGTCGCCTTCGCCGACGCGCTTGTGGTCCTGACTCGCGGGAAGCATCACGTAGCGGTCTTCCGAGACCATCAGCATGATGGAGGCTTCTTCGCCTTCCATGAATTCTTCGATCAGAATTTCGTTCCCGCTTTTGCCGAAGCAGTGCGAATCGAGCATGTCGTAGACGGCGGTGCACGCCTGATCGAAATCTTCGGCGATGATGACGCCTTTGCCCGACGCCAGCCCGTCCGCCTTGACGACGATCGGAAACTTCTGCGTGGTCAGATATTCGACGGCTTCCTCCGACGAGGAAAAACGTCTGCCGCGCGCGGTCGGAATGCCGTGGCGGAGAAGAAATTCCTTGGTAAAATTTTTGCTGGCTTCGAGCCGCGCTCCCGCGCGCGTCGGTCCGTAGGCGGGAATGCCCACCGCTTCCAACTCGTCGACGACGCCGACCGAGAGCGGCACTTCGGGACCGATGATGACGAAATTCGCGTCCAGTTTTTTCGAGAGAACGACGATCGCGGACGCGTCCGAGACGTTCAGCGGATAGCAGACCGCTTCCTGCTCCATGCCGCCGTTTCCGGGAGCAACGGAGACCGCAGCCACGAGCGGGCTGGCTTTGCAGGCTCGGAGCAACGCGTGTTCGCGCCCGCCCGAGCCGATGATGAGGACTCTGAGTGATTTGTTGGGAACCATATAACGGTGTCGGTTTCGGGAAATGCTCAAGGCGAGCAACGGGAAATAGTTCAAAGCATTATTTTTTTTCCTGCAAACAGAAAAATCGGAACGCGGGAACGCGCGGCGCGGAAAATCACGCCATCGTTTCCGCGGAAATCCGCGCGGCGACGGCTTTTCCCGCGAGGAGTTCCGTGAGCGCGAGCGCGAAATCGAAAGCCGTTCCCGCGCCACGCGACGTGAGAACGTTCCCGTCGAGTTCGACGCGCGCGCAGTTTTTCGTCGCCGGAATTTCCTCCCACGCGCAGGAATGCGCGGAAACGCGCCTGCCATCGAGCAGTCCCGCCGCGTGAAGAATCAGCGGCGCGGCGCAGATCGCGGCGACGATTTTTCCGCGCTCGGCGAACGCGGCGGCGAGCTTCGCGGCGCGTCCGTCCTTGAGCAACTCGAAGGTGCTCGGTCCGCCCGGCAGGAGCAGCGCGTCGTAGGCGTCCGCCAATGCGGGAAAATTCTCCGGCGTTCCCGCGAGTTCCTCGAACGCGGCGTCGGCGCGGAGCGCGAGCCCGCTGCGCCCGACCACGTTCCCGCGCGAATCCGCGCCGAGCGCGGCGACGGTCAGACCGATTCCGGCGCGGCGGAGCAGATCGAACGGCGTGACGGCTTCGATTTCTTCAAATCCGTGCGTGATGAGCGCGAGCGTTTTTTTCATTTTTTTCGAAAAAAAAGTTCAGTCGAGGGTTCGCGCGTCGGCGGGAAGTTCGGTTTCCAAGCCGAGCGCCTTGATTTCTTCGGGCGAAAGCTCGGAGTAAGTGTCGTGGCGGGTGTAGGTTCCCGTCGAAGGATTTTTCAGCCAATACGTGTATGCGGGCGGAGTTCCGGCGCAGCCTGTGGCGAAGAGCGCGATCGCGGCGAAAATCGCGGGAAAGGCAAAGTTTTTTTTCATGTATTGAGAAAAATTCTGCCGCTCCCGTCGCGGGAACGCAAAAGAAAAACGTTCCCGCGCAAAATGACGTTCCCGCGCAAATTTGCAGGAACTGCCTATGTCCCTCTTGCTGTTTTGAGCGGGAGTTGTTTTTTTGTCGGCATGAGGTATGAAAAGACGCGGATATCAGAGATTTTTACAGCGTCTCTATTTCATTAATTATCTGTTTATTGATATTTTCAACAGAATCCGTGTGGATGTTATATTCAACCACATCTTTTGAACAGAACGGAAATTTTTTTAAGGTGTATTTCGGTTGCATATCGGTAAGACTGCCAGGCATGACGGTATAAATAATCCGCAAAGGTTTGTTTATCATACAAAGCAAATCGATTAGACCGGAACGCAAAGCGATGATCATTTTGCAATGAGAGGCGACGAAATACGCTTCCTCGATTGTGAGAATATTGTCCCCCCTTGGATTTGTTTATAAATATCTGATATTTTTTCTTTTGGGCGGTATCGATTACGGATGACCAGAATGTTTCAGGCAAAGGAGATAAACTCTGCGCCTCGGGGGCGACAAATATTAAGTTTTCAAGAGACAACCCCATTTTCCCCAGTTTTTTTATTGCAGATAATTTAGCGTCTTCGGAAATAACCGGAGTCGCATAATTCTGTGTTTTTAGGTTTTTTCCCAAGTAATTCTGCCAATTGTCAAAGAAGTGGTTTCTCGTTGTTAAATTCCATCGTTCCAATTCATCGTTTATGAGAACAAATGAGAAAATGTGTTTTTTGTATTCCGAAGTTTCCTTGAAGAAAATTTTTTCTTCGCACAAGATAACAGGGACTTCGGGAGCCAGCATTTTAAAAATATCCAGATGGTATTTTTTTGTTGCGATGACCATTTCTCCGTTCCACCAATGTTTGTAGGTCTGGGCGAAGGTAACGGTTTCTCCGAGGTGGAATGCGTTGATTTTGAAACTTTTCCATTTGTTTGAATCAACGCTTGCCAAAACGGCTTCAAAAAAAGGTTTGCTCTTGGCTTTTCCTCTGATTTTTTTCCTATATTTCCTTATAGGAATGAAGGGGCAAAGATAATAAAGAAAAGAATATTTCATTATAAATCCTTATCGATTTTGAATGGAATGTTTAAGGGTTCGTCTCTTGTTTTATTAACGGCATAAGCGCAAACCAAACCGGAGGGTTTGTTGTCGTTTACGAGCAGGCGTTCACCCACGGGAGCGTTAAAAATGATATGGTCATATCGGAGCCGGTGTTTTCTCATAAAGTTTTCGAGACGTTCTTTTTCTTCGGATTTTCTGCTGGTTAAAAGAATAATCATGTCCTCGGAAGGAATACTGGCAAAAAGCTCTTCAACTCCGCGCAAAAGCGTGTCCCGACCGCCGATTTTGTATCCGTTATGTTTTACCAGGGTTCCGTCCACGTCGAAAATCCATGTGTGGGGAAGGGACGAAAGCGATAGTTCAGTCGGCATAATGCAAATACTCCTCCAATTCCAGCAAACCTTTGTAAAAAGCGCCGCAAATCGCGTCATAATCTTCCCATGCGTAGGTTGTCAGGCTTAACCAGATGATGGCGTGCAATAATTTGATTTTCTTTTTATCTGCGCCGGTCAGCACAAGAAAGTCATTTTCCAGTTCTTTCCAGTTATTGGAGACAATCATCAGGTCGACACTGTTGTCCTTAATTTCCAATGAGAAGTTTTTCCGGTTGAATTGGTCGTAATCTCCGACAACGGAGTAATAAAGTTTTGCCCAATCGTAGTCGACGTCTCCGTAAAGCTTCGTTTTCCCGAAATAGCCGCGAGGATCCAGTAAAATCGGGCGGACGCCGTCGGTTTCGATCATCATGTTATGGAAAGTGCAGTCGCCATGTATCAGATAAAATTTTTCGGGATACATTTGACGGACGTCCCTGATGATTTTCTCTTTTATCGCAAAGATGTTATGGCATTTTTTGCCGTTGACGGTGATAAATTCGTCTTCTGCAAAGGGAAGTAGTTTTTGCACTTTGGTCAAACGCTCAAAGGTCTTTGTAACGTAATTGTTTTCGCAATCTTCTGTGTCGGCGTCTATAGGAGGCGTCAATTGGTGCAGGTCTTTTAAGGCGGTTATGATTCTATTCAGCAACGTCCGTTTAAAACCTTTTGTTAAAAAGGAATATTCAAAAACGTTTTCGCCTTTTATTTTTTCCATTACCAAAGGGTCGTAACCGTAAATTTGGGGAATGTTGGTATAGCCGAGTTCTTTCACTTTTTTATACCAGTCGATTTCGTCAGTCGCCAATTTACGTCCTTGTTCGTCAAGGGGATATTTTAATACGATATCGCCTTTGACCTCTATCTTGTTGAACGAACGGCATTTGGGTTTGTTCAGTTCGTTTTGAAAATACGACAGCATGGTGCCGATTTCCCGCCCGCCGTATAGGTTTAGCCTTTCGAAAGGAATGGTTTTGTCGGAAAGATAACGGACAAATTCGCCTTCGGCGGGAACATCGCTGATTTGTTTCTTGTCGTTGAACAGAAACAATCCGGCTACGCCGTTTCCTTTTAACGGTTCTTCTATAAACGAGTTGTTGGCATAAGACCAACGACATGGAAAATCTTTGGATATGCCGAGATAGTTTTGAGATAAATCATGGGGAAGCCAGCCTTCGGACAAAACTAAATCACACCAGATTAGCATGAACGGGGTTCGGTCCGGAATCGTTTCTAATGCGGCGGAAATGCCGGAGCACGTTCCTTTTTTATCGGCGTCGATGACTTCAAAATCCACGTCTGCAAAGGTGTTAAGATATTTTTTCATAACCTCTTTTTTATAATCGGCGATGATTTTGAATTTTGCCTGTGGATATCTTTTGAAGAGGTGAAAAATCATCGGCAGATTGTCAACCGGAACGAGAGCTTTAGGTTTATTGGTTGTTAATGTTTCCAGTCTGCTGCCTTTGCCTCCGGCTTGGACAATAATATAATTCAACATATGAAGATTCCTTGCACTTTTGTCGTTTCAAAGAAATCAAGATGTGCCGGAGCCATTCCCGTGCAAAACTTCCTAATTTCTAAGTGGCATTTTGCAAAAAAAAAACGCGCCGCAAGCCTTATTTCATATCGCACGTCGCGGCGGAAGAATGCGCGGAAACAAAGGAAAAGCAGCTCTCTGCCGCGCGGCGGGAACGCGCGTCAGAGAAACGCGGCGGTGGGCGTGTTCCCGCGCGCGGCGAGTTCTTCTGGCGTTCCCGCGAAAATGAGCCGCCCGCCCGCGTTCCCGCCGACGGGACCGAGTTCGACGAGCCAATCCGCGCAGCGCACGACGTCGCTGTTGTGTTCGATGACGACGAGCGCGTGTCCCGCGTCGCGCAGTTTGAAAAGCAGATTCAGCAGGAGGCGAATGTCGTCCCAGTGAAGCCCGGTCGTTGGTTCGTCGAGCAGATAAAGCGTGCGTCCCCGCGCGTTTTTTGAAAGCTCGAGCGCGAGTTTGAGCCGTTGCGCTTCGCCGCCGGAAAGCGTCGGCGCGGACTGACCGAGGCGCAGATAGCCCAGCCCAACGGCGTTCAGCGTTTCGAGCAGACGCAGCAGTTTCGGCTGCGCGCGGAAAAAGACGCAGGCGTCGGCGACGGTCATTTCGAGCACATCGGCGATGTTTTTTCCTTTGAAAAGCACTTCGAGCGTTTCGCGGTTGTAGCGTTTCCCGCGGCAACTCGGGCATTCGACCCACGTTTCGCCGAGAAACTGCATATCGAGCGGAATTTGTCCTTCGCCTCCGCATTTTTCGCAGCGCCCGCCGCGTTTGTTGAAAGAGAAGCGTCCGGCGTCGTAGCCGCGCATTTTCGCGAGCGGTGCGGCGGCGTAGATTTTCCGCAGCAGATCGAAAATTCCAGTGAACGTCGCGGGATTGGATCGCGGCGTGCGCCCGATCGGCGACTGGTCGATGCGGACGAATCCGTCGAATTTTTCAAGCCCGTCGATTCCGGCGTGCCTGCCGGGAACGCATTTCGCGCGATTGATTTTCCGCGCCGCGGCGTTCCCGAGAATGTCGTTCACGAGCGTCGATTTCCCCGAACCCGAAACGCCGCAGACGACGGTGAGCGCGCCGAGCGGGAACGCGACGTCGATGTTTTTCAGATTGTTTTCCGACGCGCCGCGCACGGTGAAAAATTCTGTCGGACGAACGCGCGGAAACGCGTCGGAAATCCCGCGGGAACGCTCCTGCGGCGACGTGTTCAGATAACGCGCCGTGCGCGAACGCCCGTCGGCGAGGCATTCGGCAAGCGTTCCCGAAAAAACGAGCGACCCGCCTTGCGTTCCCGCGCCGGGGCCGATTTCGACGATTTCGTCCGCCGCGAGAATCGCGTCGCGGTCGTGTTCGACGACGAGCACGCTGTTCCCGCGGTCGCGCAGATCGCGGAGCTGGGCGAGCAGCCGCGAGTGGTCGGCGGGATGCAGACCGATGCTCGGCTCGTCGAGAATGTAAGTAACGCCGACGAGTCCCAAACCGAGTTGCGCGGCGAGGCGCACGCGCTGGACTTCGCCGCCGGAAAGCGTCGCGTAGGCGCGGTCGAGCGTCAGATAGGAAAGCCCCGTCGCGTCGAGAAAACGCAGGCGTTTTTCAAGCCCCGCGCGCGCTTCCTCCGCGGGCGCGACGGCGGGAACGCCTTTCAGTTTTTCGACGAAATCGAGCGCGTCGGGAACGTTCATTTTCAGAAATTCGCCGAAAGATTTTCTGGCGAGGCGCACGGCGCGGGCGCGCGCGTTCAGGCGTTCGCCGCCGCAGTCGGGGCAGGGCGCGGCTTTCTGAAACGCGAGCAGGCGCGTGCGCAGAAGCAGGCTCGACGTCGTCGTCGCGGTGCGGCGCAGGTCGTCGAGCACGCCTTCGAACGGGCGCATCACGGGCTTGCGGCGTCCCGTTTTCAGCAGAAATTCGCGTTTGCCGCTTCCGCGCAGAATGAGTTCGCGCGTTCCCGCGTCGAGTTCCCGCCACGGCGTTTTCAGCGAGAACGGCATCTGTTCGGAAAGCTGACGCAGCCACGCGTTCCGCTGCGTGATCATTTTTTTCGAACCGTAGCGCCATGGCTTGATCGCGCCATCTTTCAGCGATTTTTCCGGCGCGGGAACGACGAGTTCCGGAAGAAAATCCGGCATTTCGCCGAGACCGCCGCAGGTCGGACACGCGCCGTCGGGGTGGCTTGCGGAGAAAATTTTCGGCGTGAGCGCGTCGTAGATTTTTCCGCAAACGGCGCAGGAAAAATCGAGGCGTAGCGGGATTTCCTTTTCTTCGGGAAGAACGACGGCGAACGCGCGGTTTTTCCCTTCGCGGAACGCGAGTTCGAGCGAATCCGCGAGGCGGGAACGCGCGGCGGCGGAAACGACGATGCGGTCGACGATGACGTCGAGCGCGGCGGGAACGGATTTTTTCCCGAAATTCGCGGGAACATCGTCGACGTCGAAAATTTTTCCGTCGATGCGGACGCGCTGAAAACCGCGTCGGCGCAGGGATTCCAGCTCTTCGGGCAGCTGCGCGCGGGTGACTTCGGCGAACGGCGCACCGAGAATCAGCTTCGTTCCCGCCGGCAGCGCAAGGAGCTGCGCAAGGCAGTCGTCGAGCGTGCGGCGCGTGATTTCTCCGCCGCAATCGGGGCAGAACTGCGTTCCCGCGACAGCCCAGAGCAGGCGCGCGTAGTCGGCGATTTCCGTCGCCGTGGCGACCGTGGAGCGCGGATTTCCGTTCGCCGCCGTGCGTTGTTCGATCGCGATGACGGGCGAAAGTCCGTGGATGAAATCGACGTTCGGACGCGGAATCTGTTCGAGATTCGCGCGCATTTTCGCGGAAAGGCTTTCGAGATATTGCCGCGCGCCTTCGGCGTAAATCGTGTCGAACGCGAGCGAAGATTTTCCCGAACCGGAAACGCCCGTGAACACGACGATTTTGCCGCGCGGAATCCGAAGTTCGAGATTTTTCAGATTGTGTTCCCGCGCGCCCTTGACGTGGATTTCTTCCTGCGAAGCCGACTGCATGGCGCGAAATTTACGCCGTTCCCGCCGCCGGCGCAATTAGAACTTGGCTTTCGCGGGAACGCGCGCGGGAAAACAACAAATGCCCGCGCACGACGCGGCAAGTGCGGCAGAGACAAAGATTTTTACGAGCGCGTTCAGATTTCGTATTTTTTTTTCACTGAATGCGCAGTCCGCGGTAGATGCGCGGAACGCGCTTCGTGATGGAGACGAGCGCTTCCCACGGAATGCATTCGCCCCACGCGCAGAATTCTTCGATGGAAACGGTTTCGCCCTGCGAGGATCCGATGAGCGTCACCGTGTCGCCGACGCTGATTTCGGGCAGCGCGTCCGCGTCGACGAGCGTCTGATCCATCGTCACGCGCCCGATGACGGGCAGGCGTCGTCCGCGCACGAGCACTTCCGCGCGATTGCTCGCCGCCGTCGAAATGCCGTCGCCGTAGCCCGCCGTGATGACGGCGACGAGCGAATCTTTCGCGAGCGTGAACGTCCGGTTGTAGCTCACGGGCGTTCCCGCGGGCAGTTTTTTCGTCAGCCCGATGCGGGAACGGAACGCGAGCACGGGTTCCGGCGAAATTTTTTCGAAAAGCGAACCGCGCGCGGGCTTCCAGCCGTATTGGAGAATGCCGACGCGCACGGCGTTGAAGAATGGGCGTTCCCGCGAGAACGTCTCCAGCCCGGCGGAGTTGTCCGCGTGAATCGTGAGGCGTTCCCGCAGGTTTTGCGGAATTTTCGCGACGGCGGAGAGAAAGCGTTCCCGTTGCATCGCCGTGTATTCCTGCGAAGTGTCTGCGCTGGAAAAATGCGTGAAGACGCCGCGCCAGTCGATCGCGGGCGTTTCGGCGGCGCGGCGGAAGAGCGTTCCCGCGTTTTCGTGCCAGATGCCCATGCGCCCCATTCCCGTGTCCACGGCGACGTTGATTTGCGCGCGCCGGTTCATCGCGGCGGCGACGTCGGCGAGCGCGGCAATTTCCTCTTCGTTCGAGACTGCGACCGTTAGATTTTCGGCGATCGCCTGCGGAAATTCTTCGGGCAGAGTCGGACCGAGAATGATGATTTCCGCCTGCGGCGCGATGTAGCGCACGTCCGCGCCTTCCCGCGCGTTGGCGACGGCGAAACGGTCGATTCCGCATTGCAGGAGACGCTCGACGATGTGCGCCGCGCCGTGCCCGTAGGCGTCCGCCTTGACGACGGCGATGTAGCGCACGTGCGCGGGCAGCGAGGCTTTGATTTTTTCGATGTTGCGCTCGAACGCGGAAAGGTCGATTTCAGCCCATGCGCGCGGGCGTGGCGGTTGAAACGCGGGATTCATCGGGAACGGGAAATTTCGGAGTTCTGCGGCGCGTGATGCCGCTGCGGCGTCCATTTTGCGTAGGAATCGACGGCGGACGCGTTCACGGCGTCGGGCTCCGCGCCGCAGTCGCGGAGCAGTGCGGGCGTTTCCTCGAAAACGGCGGGATCGCTTTTCAGAAGTTCGGCGACGGAACAGGACTCGGCGTCCGCGAGCACCGGCGGGAGCGCGCGACGCGCCGGAAGCAGGAATGCGCGCGGCGAGAGCGCGTCCGCCAGCTCCGCCGTCTTCATTTCGCGGAAATCTTCGGCGGGAACGCCTTCGCGCACGGTGAAAACGTTCCAGCAGTTCATGCGCGATTCGGCGACGACGGCGAAATTCTTTTCGCGCGGGAACGCGCGGGAAATCAGCGTCGCCGCGAGCGCGAGAGAACGAAACGCGAAGACGGGACGCACCGCCGCGCCGTTCGCACGGTCAAGCGCGAGCCATGCGCGTATCGCCGCCGCCGCGATGCGGATTCCGAGAATCGAGCCGGGACCTTCGCAGAAAAGAAATCCGGCGGCGGAAGCGTTCCCGCCCGAGGATTCGACTGCGGAAAAAACGCCTTCCAGCGCAGCGGATTTTTCTTCGGCGAAACGATTCCACGCGCGACCGCCCGCGCCGAGCGTTCCCGCAAAGACGGAGAGCGGCGACGAGGCGTCGATCAGCAAAAAATTCTCGAAATTCACGGTCGCGCATTTTGAGCCTCGCGGCGTTCCCGCGCAAAGCGTTTTTTTT
>CAZWIK010000046.1:0-11697 GCA_964633895.1 uncultured Enterobacteriaceae bacterium
GGGTAGATGAAGAAGGTTCGGAAACCTACAGGGAAACCGACGATGGATTCGGTTTTCTTGGAGGCGCGGGCGTCGGTTGCGACATTGCGGTGAACGAGCATCACGCGATCACGTTGGGCGTGGATTACCTGGTTTCCACGGCGAAAGCGGATCTCAAGCTCGACGAGGAGTTCGGCATCAAGACGAAAACTCAGCAATATTGCGTGTTTTCCGTCGGCTACAAATACACGTTCTGATTTTCTCAGAGCGATTGCGTTCCCGCGGCGGCGAAAGCCGTTTTTGCGCGGGAACGCTTTTTTTTTACATTGCTCCCGCGCCTTATAAGACGCGACCGCCAGCGTTCCCGCGAGCGTGCGTTTTTTATGGAATTTTTTCCGAAAAGCGCGTAAGATGCCGCGCATCGTCGTTAGAGCGAAACTTTTTTCTACCCTTGTCATTTTTCCGATGGAAACAGTAATTGAACATCTCGCCGCACGCCGCATCATTCCGATCGCGTTTTTCGACGACCCCGCGAAAGCCGTTCCACTGGCGCGCGCGCTCCTCGAAGGCGGTTGCGACATCGTTGAAATTCCTTTCCGCTCGCCGTCCGCGGCGGCGTCCGTCGCGGAGCTTTCCGCGACCGTTCCCGAAATGTTCGTTGGCGCGGGATCGCTTTTGTCCGTGGACGACGTTTCCGCGGCGACGTCCGCGGGAGCGAGTTTCGGCGTGGCGCCGGGCTTCGATCCTTTCGTGGTCAAGGCGGCGGCGGACGCGGGATTCCCGTTCATTCCGGGATTTCTCACGCCGTCGAACGTGACGCAGGCGCTTTCTTTCGGCTGCGAGGTTCAGAAATTTTTTCCGGCGGAGCCGGTCGGTCAGAGGATGCTGACTGCGGCGCTCGCGGAGTTCAGTCACAGGCGCGAGCTGAAAGTCGTCGTCGCCGGCGGGATCACGCCTGAAAACATCGGGAACTGGATGGCGGTTCCGCAGGTGATCGCCTGCGGCGCGTCGTGGGTTTGTCCGAAAGAACTCATCGAAGGCGAAGACTGGGCGGGCATCGCGGAGCGCGTCCGCCAAATTTCCGCGGCGGCGCACGCGGCGGGCGTTCCCGCGGCGGGAACGCAGTGAAAAACCGGCGCGAAGTTCCGAATTTTTCCCTTTTAACCGACTTTCGGCGGAAATAAAATTTCTCGAATTTTAAACTGATTACCACAGATGAAACCTACGAAAGAAACTTTCTCCGAGCTTGCGCGGAAGTATAAATCCGAGCTGCTCGACAACGTGTTGCCGTTCTGGCTCGAAAAGTCGCAGGACAAGGAGTTCGGCGGCTATTTCACCTGCCTCGACCGCGACGGGAGCGTGTTCGACACGGACAAATTCGTCTGGCTCCAGGGGCGCGAAGTCTGGATGTTCGCGTTTCTCTACAACCGCGTCGAAAAGCGCAAGGAATGGCTCGACTGCGCGGTTCTGGGCGCGGAATTTCTGAAAAAACACGGACACGACGGCGAGTATAATTTTTATTTTTCGCTCGCGCGGGACGGCACGCCGCAGGTCGAGCCCTACAACATTTTTTCGAACACGTTCGCGAGCATGGCGTTCGGGCAACTCTCGATCGCGACTGGCAACGCGGAATACGCGGACATTTCCAAAAAGGCGTTCGACCGCGTTCTCGCCCGCTTCGACAACCCGAAAGGGCGGTGGAGCAAGGCGTCCCCGAAGGCGCGTCCGATGAAGGCGTTTGCGCTCCCGATGATCGTCTGCAATCTCGCGCTCGAAATCGAGCCGCTCGTCGATCCCGCGTTTCTGCAAAAGACGATCGACACGTGCATTCACCTCGTCGTCGATGAATTTTACCGCCCCGAGGTCGGTCCCGGGCTGATCGTCGAGCATCTCAACGCCGACGGCACGCTGGCGGACAACATGGACGGACGCTTGCTCAATCCCGGTCACATGATCGAATCGACGTGGTTTTTGATGGACCTCGGTGAACGGCAGAACGATCCCAAGCTCATCGAAACGGCGAAAAAAATCTGCCTCAACGCCCTCGAATACGGCTGGGACAAGGAACACGACGGCATTTTCTACTTCATGGACCGCCTCGGACGTCCGCTCCAGCAACTCGAATGGGATCAGAAGCTCTGGTGGGTGCACATCGAGACGCTGATCGCCCTGCTCAAAGCCTATCGGCTTACGGGCGACCCGAAGTGCTGGGAATGGTTCGTCCGCGTTCACGAATACGCATGGGCGCATTTCAAGGACGAGAAATATCCGGAATGGTTCGGCTATCTCACGCGCCGCGGCGAGCCGTTGCTTTCGCTCAAAGGCGGAAAATGGAAAGGCTGCTTCCACGTTCCCCGCGGTTTGTATCAGTGCTGGCGGCAGCTCGAAAAGCTCGCGGCGAAAGCGTGAGGAGCTCTGGGAAAAATGAGGAATCGGCGGGAACGGTTCCTCATTTTTTTTCGATTCGGAAAGGAAATGAAAATGCAGGAAAAAATTACGGAAAAGCTTTTTTCGGCGGCGAAATCTGCCGTTCCCGCCGTCGCCGCACTGTCCGACGCGCGGCGCGCGGGAATTCTCCGCGCCGTCGCCGATTCGCTCGACGCGGACGCGGGAACGATTCTCGCGGCAAACGGGAAAGACGCCGCGCGAATGCCCGAAAGCGATCCGAAATTCGACCGCCTTCTGCTCACGCGGGAACGCCTCTCCGCGATGGCGGAAGATTTGCGCCGCGTCGCCGAATTGCCGTCCCCGCTGGGAAAAACCCTCGCCGCGTGGACGCGTCCGAACGGTCTGAAAATCCGAAAAGTTTCCGTGCCTTTCGGCGTGGTCGGCGTCGTTTACGAGGCGCGCCCGAACGTGACGACGGACGTTTTCTCGCTCGCGTTCAAATCCGGAAACGTCGCGCTGCTGAAAGGTTCCCGCGACGCGGCGGAGACGAATTCCGCGCTGGCGGGCGTCATCCGCGTGACGCTCGAGCGTTTTCGCGTTCCCGCCGCCGCCTGTTCGCTGCTGCCGCCAGATCGGGAATCCGCGCTCGCGCTGCTCCGCGCGGACGGTTTTGTCGACGTCGTGATTCCGCGGGGCTCGCGCGCGCTGATCGATTTCGTGCGCGGGAACGCGACCGTTCCCGTCATCGAGACGGGCGCGGGCGTGTGCCACGTTTTCGCGGACGCTTCGGCGGATCTGAAAAAAGCCGCAGCCATCGTGTTCAACGCGAAAACGCGGCGCGTGAGCGTGTGCAACGCGCTGGACTGCCTGCTCGTTCACGAAAAGCTCGTTCCCGCGCTCCCGCAGATCTGCGCGCGCCTCGCCGAAAGGAACGTCCGCATTTTCGCCGACGCCGAGGCGTTTTCCGCACTCTCGGGAACGTATCCCGCCACGCTACTTTCCCGCGCGTCGCCGGAGAGCTTCGGCACGGAATTTCTGGATTTTAAAATGAGCGTCCGCGTCGTTCCCGACCTGGAAGCCGCGCTCGCGCACATCGCGAAATTCGGTTCCCGCCACAGCGAGTGCATCGTCGCGGAAGACGCGGCGGCGATCGCGCGTTTTCAGACGGAAGTCGACGCCGCGTGCGTTTACGCGAACGCTTCGACGGCGTTCACCGACGGCGGGGAATTCGGCTTCGGCGCGGAAGTCGGAATCAGCACGCAGAAGCTGCACGCACGCGGTCCGATGGGACTTCCGGAGCTGACGACCTGGAAGTATCTCATTGACGGGAACGGGCAGGTCAGGTGAACTTTTTTTTCATGAAAAAATCCGCAACGCCGCTTTTTTGCGCCGCCGCGCTTTCTGCCGTCTCTGCCGTTCCCGCGCCCGCCCGCGAAAAGCCCAACGTGATCGTCGTTCTCGCCGACGATTTGGGCTACGGCGACGTTTCCGCCTACGCCGCCGCGGGAACGCGAACGCAGCCCGACGGGCGGGCTTCGCGGCGGGAAATACAGACTGTTCGAGGAAAATCTCGCGGAGACGAATCCGAAAAAAGCCGCGCAGACGCGCGAATCCATGGCGAAAGAAACCGGCGGCCGCCTGTAATTTTTTTGTCCGCAAAAAAAAAGAAGCGTTCCCGCGGGAACGGCTCTTCGCCGCGCGGGAACGCTCTTCGTTTCGGATCGGAATCCTTCGGACGCGCGTTTCAGAATGTCGCTTGGAGCTGGACGCGGAACGCGTTTGCGTATTCCGATTTTTCGCCGCCGTTGAATTTTGTGTATTCGTAGCCAGCGGAAATTTTGACGTTTTTGTTCGCGTAAAAATTTGTGCCGAGATACGCG
The DNA here is from genome assembly GCA_964633895.1 of uncultured Enterobacteriaceae bacterium. GTDB lineage: Bacteria > Verrucomicrobiota > Verrucomicrobiia > Opitutales > UBA953 > Spyradosoma. The sequence continues at coordinate 4,248 of CAZWIK010000046.1, forward strand.
CCGACGGCGGAATCGTGGTCGCTCGTTCCCGCGGGCGTGTTCTGCAGCATGGACGGACCGAGGTCGCCGTTGTCGCCGACGTCGACATACGAAAGGCGGACGACCGGCTCGACGTTGCATTCGAAGCGATACGCCGCCGTGGCGTTCACGCCCCAGACTGCGTCGGCGATTCCCGCGTCTTCATCGCCGTTGGCGTAGAGCGCATCGAGCGCGCCGGTGAATCCGCCCGCCGTGATTTTCGCGTAAGGCTCGATGCCGTAAACGTTCCCGTGCGGTGCTTTTGACGCGGTGAACGCGCCGCTCGCGTCCTTCGAATCGTTCCCGGGATTAAAAACGCCGTTGACGCCGATTTCGACCGCGATCCCGTCGTCGGTTTTCGACGTGTAGGCGAGGCTTCCGTAGAACGCGACGCCGCTGTTGTCGTCTCCGCTGAAATCTTCTTTGTATTGGTTCGCGACGGCGAGCGCGTATTTGAGACCGTTCGCGTTCCCGTCCCACCAGACGCCGCCGTGTCTGCCGGAGAGCTGGCTGACGCCGCTTTTCGTTTTTGCGAAATAGCGCGTCGCGATGGATTGTTCGATGCAGAGCTGCGTCTTCGAGGAAGAATATTCTTCCATGAGAAACGCGGGCTTCTGGTAGCCGGCGGTGAGTTTTCCGTATTCGGATTTGTAGGAAATCACCGCCTTGTCCACGAACGCGCCGTCGAGTTTTCCGCCGCTCCCGCTGTCGATTTCAAAACCGACCTCGGCGGTCCAGTCCTCGCCGATTTCGCCTTTCGCGGAAATCGCCGCGCGGCGGATCGCGAAGCCGGAATAAGCGTCCCCGCCGTTGTTTTTCGCGTCCGCGAAATAATACTGCGCCTGCACATAGCCGGACACCGAGATTCTCGCTTTCTGCGAAACCTGAGGTTCGCCGCCGTCCGCGCCGTTTTTCGCGGTGTCGACAAAATCCTGCTGTGCATTGAGCGCGAGAGGCGCGAGCAGTGCCGCCGCGGACAGAAGTCTGATTGTGTTCTTTTTCATATAATCGTAGGTTGATTAAAGTCCGCACAGTCTGCCGTTCCCGCGTTTAAAAATTATGCGGGAAAAATTAGATTTGAGTAAAATTTCCACAGCCGGCGTTCCCGCGCGTGCTTTTTTTTGCAAATTTTCGACGGTCTTTTTTTGAGTGTTGACACCTCTGTCAGACTTCTGTGTTTTTCTTTTGTGTAAAACAAATGAGTCAACTATCAGAAATCGAGGACAGGACGGACGCGGAGCGCAGAATTCTCGACGCGGCGAAAAACGTTTTCATGTTGAAAGGGCTGGAGGCGACGTCGATGAGCGACATCGCGAAGGCGGCGGGAATCAGCCGCACGTCGCTGCATTACTATTTCCGCACAAAGGAAAAGCTGTTCCGCGAGATTTTCCGCAGCGTCGTGGACGGCTTCATGCCGCAGCTCGGAAAAATCGTGCGCGGGAACGCGAGCGTGCGGGAAAAGGTCGAGAAATTCGTGGACAGCTACATCGATCTGCTGGCGTCGTTCTCGAACGCGCCGCATTTCATCATCAACGAAATTTACCGCGATCCGGACGGAATCGTCGCGCTTTTTCTTTCCGTCGAAAGCAAGCACGGGAACATCGCGTATGCGCTGAATATGCTGGAAAAACACGCGAAAGCGAAAAAGCTCAAGGACTTCGACGCGCAGCATTTTTGTCTGTCGCTTTACAGTCAGTGCGTGTTCCCGTTCGTGATTTCGCCCGTGCTGAAATCGGCGATTTTCGATGCCGATCCCGAACGCTACGCGGAATTCATCGCGCGGCTGAAAAAGAACATCGCGCGGACGGCGATTTCCCGCCTTTACCCGAACGGCTGAGCGTTCCCGCGGGAACGCTTTAAACCCCAAAAAAAAGAATTTTTACGGAAAGCTTTTTTACATGCAGAAAAAACATTACAACGTCGGACTCGACGTCGGCTCCACGACGCTGAAACTCGTTTTCGCGGACGGGAACGGCGACGTCGTCTATTCCGAATACCGCCGCCACCACGCGGACATTTTCGGCGCGCTGAAAACCAGTTTTGAAAACGCGATCGAAAAACTCGGCGACGGCGCGATGAACCTCATCGTTACCGGCTCGGCGGGAATGGGCGTCGCCGAGCGCGGGAATCTGCCGTTCGTGCAGGAAGTCGTCGCGGCGGCGGAAGTCATTCGCGTGAAGTATCCGGAGACGAAAACGTTCGTGGACATCGGCGGCGAGGACGCGAAAATGATTTTCTTCGAAAAAGGAAAATCGCCCGACATTCGCATGAACGGAAGCTGCGCCGGCGGCACGGGAGCGTTCATCGACCAGATGGCGACGCTGCTCGGACGCGACGTCTCGGAGCTTTCCGATCTCGCGCTCTCCGCGCAGACGGTTTATCCGATCGCGTCGCGCTGCGGCGTTTTTTCCAAGACAGACATTCAGAATCTGCTTGCGCGAAACGTTTCCCGCGCGGACATCGCGGCGTCGATTTTCCACGCCGTCGCGTTGCAGTGCATCGGCAACTTGGCACGCGGATTCGACATTTTGCCGAAGGCGTTCTTCTGCGGCGGTCCGTTCGCGTTCATTCCCGCGCTGCGCAAGGCGTTTCAGTCGGAACTGAATCTGCGCGACGAGGACTGCATTTTCTGCGAAAACGCGGCGATCGTTCCCGCGTGGGGCTGCGCGCTCACGGCGCTGGCGGCTTCCGCGAAAAGCGACGGGAACGCTGCGTTCCCGCTGATGTCGGAAATGGCGGCGCGCGTGGAGGAACAGAAAAACGCTCTCGGACACGCGCCGCGCGCGGGAGCGCTCCCGCGGCTTTTCAAGGACGGCGCCGATTTCGACGCGTGGTTCGCTTCGAAGCAAGGCGGCGTCATTCCGGAAATTTCGCTCGAAGATTACGACGGCTCGCCGTGTTTTCTCGGCATCGATTCCGGCTCGACGACGACGAAGATCGTCGTCACGGATTCGCGGGAACGCGTGCTTTACCGTTTTTACAAAAAATCGCAGGGCGACGCGCTCGGCACGGTCGAAGAAGGGCTGAAAGCGTTTCTCGAGCGTTCCCGCGCGGCGGGCAGGGAAATTCGCATCGCGCGATCGTGCGTTACGGGCTACGGCGAAGATCTGGTCAAAGCCGCGTTCAATTTGGACGAAGGCATCGTCGAGACGATCGCACATTACCGCGCGGCGCGAAAATTCAAGCCGGACGTTTCGTTCATTCTCGACATCGGCGGTCAGGACATGAAGGCGATCTTCGTCGAAAATCAGGCGATCAATCGGCTTGAAATCAACGAGGCGTGTTCGTCGGGCTGCGGTTCGTTCGTCGAGGCGTTCGCGGCATCGCTCAAGCACCCGGTGGCGGAATTCGCGCACATGGCGTGTTTTTCGGAAGCCCCGTGCGATTTGGGCACGCGCTGCACGGTGTTCATGAATTCCAAGGTGAAGCAATGCTTGCGCGAGGGCGCGAGCGTTCCCGATATCGCGGCGGGACTGAGTTTTTCCATCATCAAAAACTGTCTGCACAAGGTGCTGAAAATCCGCGACATTTCCGAGCTCGGCGAAAACATCGTCGTGCAGGGCGGCACGTTCCGCAATCTTTCCGTCGTCCGCGCGTTCGAGACGCTCACGGGAAAATCCGTGATCTTCACGAACATGCCGGAACTGATGGGCGCTTACGGCTGCGCGCTTTACGCGAAGGAAATTTTCATGAAGCGCGACGTTTCCGCCGACGGGAACGCTTCGGCGGCGGGAACGCCGCTCGAACGCTACGCCAAGCACAACGCGTATAAGGACAAGCAGCTGACGTGTCCGGGCTGCACGAACCGCTGTCAGGTGCGCGAATTTCTTTTCGACAACGGGAACGTCTATTATTCCGGCAACAAGTGCGAAAAGATTTTCACGAACAAGGGCGGCGATTTCCGCAAGGGCGAAAATATGTATGCGTTCAAGTATTCCCGCATTTTCCGCCGGCATTCCGTTCCCGCGGAACGCGCGAAGACGCTCGCTGCCGCCGTTCCCGCGCAGACAAAGCGCAAAATCGGCATTCCGCGCGCGCTGAACGCGTTTGAAAATTATCCGTTCTGGAACGCGCTGCTCGCGGAATGCGGATTCGACGTCGTCGTTTCCGCGACTTCGACGATGCCGCTCTACGAAAAAGGGTTGCACTCCGTGATGTCCGACAACATCTGTTTTCCCGCGAAGCTGACGCACGGCCACGTGCTCGACCTCGTGAACCGCAAAGTCGAACGCATTTTCATGCCTTACGTCGTGCGGGAACGCATGGAGGACAAGGAGGCGAACGGCAGCTTCAACTGCCCGATCGTCTCGAGCTATTCGCAGGTCATCGCCTCGGCGATGGAAACGCAGGAAAAATACGGCGTTCCCGTGGATTCTCCCGTCGTCACGTTTTCCGATGAAAAACTGCTCCGCCGCGCGTGCTACAAATATCTGCACGGCCTCGGCGTGTCGAAGCACGTTTTCGAGCCGGCGTTTTCCGTCGCGCTCAACGCGCAGCGCAAATTCACGCACGAACTCTGCGACAAGGCGAAGGCGATTCTGGACAACGCCCGCAAAAACGGGCGCATGGTGCTGCTCCTCGCGGGAAGACCGTATCACTCCGACCCGCTCGTGCAGCACAAAATTTCCGACATGGCGGCGGATTTCGGTGCGGACATTATCACGGAAGACATCGTGCGCTTTTCCGACGACGACGCGCTCGACGGCATCAACGGCGTTCTGCAATGGACCTACGTCACGCGCATTCTCAAAGCGGCGCGTTTCGTCGCGGGAGCGGACGCTTCCGTGCATTACGTGCAGATGACGTCGTTCGGCTGCGGTCCCGACGCGTTCATCATCGACGAAGTTTCCGACATTCTCAGGCAGGGCGGAAAAAACATCACGATTCTCAAAATCGACGACGTGAACAACATCGGCTCGCTGAAGCTGCGCCTGCGCTCGCTCATCGAAAGTCTGAAATTCAAAAACGCGACAGCGGGAACGCACGCCCGCAAAACGCTCCCGAAGCACACCGCCGTTTTCCGCGAGGAAGATCGCCGCCGCACGATTCTTTATCCGTTCATCTCCGGCTATCTTTCGCCGATCATCAAGCCCGCGCTCGAAGCCTGCGGCTACAAAGCGATCATGCTCCCGCCGAGCGACGAAAAAACCGTGGAATACGGACTGAAACATTCCAACAACGAAATCTGCTATCCCGCGACGCTCTGCGTGGGCGACATCGTGAAGGCACTCGATTCCGGAAAATACGATCCGAAGGACGTCGCCGTCGGCATTTCCCAGACCGGCGGTCAATGCCGCGCGACGAATTATCTGACGCTGATCAAAAAAGCACTCGCGAACGCGGGCTACGGCGACGTTCCCGTGGTCGCGCTCGGCGTCGGCACTTCGCCGATCAACGAACAGCCCGGAATGCACTTTTCGCTTTCAAAAATCGCCAAGTGCGCGGTTTCCGCTATCGTTTACGGCGACTGCCTTTCGCAGATGTATTATTCGACCGTCGTGCGCGAGCAGGTCGCGGGAACGTCGGCGAAGCTGCGCGACAGCTACATGGCGGCGCTGATTCCCTGCGTGCGCTGGAACCGCGTGAGCGAAATGTTCAAACTCTTGCGCCGCGCGGCGGAAGAATTCGAAGCCGTTCCCGTCAAGACGGATCGCCGCGTTCCCGCGATCGGAATCGTCGGCGAAATCTACGTCAAATACAATTCGTTCTCGCACAAGAACGTCGTCTCGTGGCTCGTGGGCAACGGCGTCGAGCCGATTATTCCGAACGTCACGGACTTCATGATTCAGGACATCGTGAACAACAAAATCAACGTGAAGCTCAACCTCGCGCACCGCTCCCTGCGCACGTGGGGCTTCACGCTCGCGTTCTCGATGATCGCGCGCTCGGCGATCGCGAAAGCCGACCGCGCCTGCCGCGCGTTCAGCCGCTACCGTCCGTTCGGAAGCATCGAGGCGAAGGCGGCGAAAGGTGCGGAAATCGTGAATCTCGCGGCTCAGTTCGGCGAAGGCTGGCTCATTCCCGCCGAGTTCGCGTCGTTCGCCGAGCACGGAATCTACAACGCCGTTTCGCTCCAGCCGTTCGGTTGCATCGCGAATCACATCGTCGCCAAAGGCATCGAAAAACGCGTGAAGCGGCTGTATCCGAAGATGAATCTGCTCTTCCTCGATTTCGATTCGGGAACGTCCGAGGCGAACGTGCTGAACCGCTTGCACTTCATGATCAAAAACGCGCGCGACCAAGCCGCCGCCGAAGAAGAAGAGGGCGTTCCCGCCGCGCGCGAAATGCCGCGCCCGACCGCCGTTCCCGCGTCCGCCGTTTCCGCGTGAACGCGCGGGAACGCGACGGAAGCGGATTTCATCGGCGGAAGCCTGCGACTCGCGCGCAGTTTTTTTTCCCGCCGCGAAAAAAAAGTTTTCAACGGAAGTGCTCGTAAGCGCGGGCGCCGGCGAGACGTTCGCGCAGCACCGGATTTTCCATTCCCGCCGCAATGCGCGCCACGCGCGTGAGCCGGACGCCGGGAAAGCGTTCCCGCCAGCGTTTTTCGAGCGCGTCCGCCTGCGTTTCATCGACGGCGAAAAGCAACTCGTAATCTTCGCCATCGCAGAACGCGCGCGCGATCGGATCGCCGCCGAGCTTTTTCGCGTCGTCGGAAACGGGCAGGGCGGAAAAATCGAAATCCGCGTGCGCGCCGCGCGGCAACAGCGCAGCGTGGTCTTTCAGCAGACCGTCCGTCAGGTCGATGCACGCGTGGACCGTTCCCGCAGGAAGCTCCGCGAGAAAGCGTCCTTCCGCAATTCGCGGGCGAAACGCAAAATGTTTTTTCAGAATGCTTCCGCCGAGCGTTCCCGTGACGAAAAGCGCGTCGCCGAGCCGCGCTCCCGTGCGCAAAATCGGACGTTCCGCGAAACCCGTCAGCGCGAGCGTCGCGGAAAAAAATCGCGCGCACGGTGCGGACGCGACGTCGCCGCCGGAAAGCTCGATGCCGCATTCTTCGCAGGCTTCGGCGACGCCGCGTAGAAAGCCGCCGAACCACACCGCCGAGACATCGCCGCTCATCACGAGCGCAAGCACGGCGTCCGCGGGAACGCCGCCCATCGCGGCGACGTCGCTCGCGTTGCGGCGGATCAGCTTGCGCCCCGCGTTTTCCGGTGAGACGGACGCGTCGAAATGTTTTCCGAAAATCACGCTGTCGGTCGTCACGAGCCGATGCGGCGGCGTTCCCGCGACGCCGGTTTTTTCCCCGCCCGTTTCGGGAACGGCGGGCAGCACCGCGCAGTCGTCGCCGATGCCGCGCGGCGCGGGCAGGGAAATTTTTTCGAACGCCGCGCGAATGCGCTCGATCAGCCTGATTTCGCCGAGCGCGCCGACGGTTTCTTCCGTCCGATTTTCGGAAAAAGGATTCATGAAAGAAAACAATACGCGCGCCGCG
>CAZWIK010000047.1:0-1109 GCA_964633895.1 uncultured Enterobacteriaceae bacterium
GCTCCCGCGCCCGCGAGCAAGCCGAACGCGCTCGGCTCGGGAATCACGGTGGAGTTGTAATATTCGCTAAGTTCGGTCGCCGTCACGGCGCTGTCGAGCGAGTAGGCGACGCCCGCAATGGAAAACGAGGACACACCGTTGTTCGATGGGTAGTTCGTATTTATGGTTGCCGTACTACTTTGCGCATTCTGCGATAGGCCGCCGAAACAGAGTGTCTCGGCGTTCGTTGTATAGGAGCCTGGATTATGCGTCGCCGTTGCAATCGCCGTGTCGAAATTGGCGTCTGCGTAAGCGGATAACGTAATGTTCTGACCCGAATCCGAATGGGTGACGACAAAAGTTATGTAGTCTTTCGCATCGCTGTGGTTAAACCCTTCTGCGTCGGTCTTTTGGTTTTGCCACGTGAGCAGCGAGAGCGTTCCCGCGGAATAGGTTACGCCGACGAATGCGTAAAAGTAATTTTGATAGCTGCTGTTTCCGGGGGTGCAATCGACCGCCAGCAGCGTTTGCACAGAGTCGTCCGTCAAAGACGCGGCGGAGACCGTCAGGACGACGCTCCATGGCGAGTTGAAGTTGTCGGTCACTGAAAATGACGCGACGTTCGATCCGCTCACCGTCTCGGGCGCGCTGTCCCACGTCGTGATTGCCGCGCTTGCGAGCGCGGTTGATGCGGCGATAAACGCCGCGGTTGAGATGAATTTTTTCATGGCTTTTTTGGTGCGTGTGTTCAGTATTTTTTTGAAAACTTTTCCGAAACCTTTAAACGAAACCGAGACGCGCGGAAACCGTTCCCGCGCGAAACTTCTCAATTTCGAAAACCCATTTTGCAAAAAAAAACGCGACGCAAGCGTTTTTTTTCCGTTCCCGCAAAAAAAAACGGCTCGTCGCCGCAGCGGGAACGAGCCGAGAAAAGCTTTATTTTCTCAGATTTTTCCGAGAGTGCAGGAATTGAACCGTTTTCGCCAGAATGAGCGCGGCGAACAGCGCGAGGAAAAATCTGAAATCGGAACGCGTTCCCGCGACGGAGGAATTTCCGAACGCGACGACGGCGCGGGACTTCGGATTGTCTCCGCCGGGAATGAAGAACGTCTGCCAGCCGTCGGACTCGT
>CAZWIK010000047.1:1209-11196 GCA_964633895.1 uncultured Enterobacteriaceae bacterium
GACTTCGGATTGTCTCCGCCGGGAATGAAGAACGTCTGCCAGCCGTCGGACTCGTTGCCGCAGGCGGATTCGCCGCAGAAATACGCGGAGAGGAAATCCGCGCCGTTTTCCGGATCGACGCGGATTTTTCCCGGATCGCGTCCGAAAACGTCGAGAATTTCCGAAGATTTTTCAAGCGGGTGCAGGCTCCACGAAATTTCGTCGGCGAGAATCACGTCCGCTGAAACGATTTCGTGCACTTTGCGCTCGCCGCGCGAGGCGGGTTGCAACGGATGCTCGTAAATCAAGGAAATCGTCGCCGACGCGTTCCCGCAGGCGAAAACCGGCAGCCAGACGGAACGCGCGTCCATTTCCGGCACGGAAACGACGGGCGCGGGAGCGCCGTCGAGTGCGATCGCCTTGAGAACGCCGCCCTCCGGAAGCGTGATGCGCAGAACGTCGCTCCGCGAGGCTTTCAGCGAAATCCGTTCTTCCGTGAGTGCGGTTTTCCGATCGAAAACCGTATGCCGCGTCAGCGATTTCGCCGAGAAGGAATCCCGATGCAGATCCGCAAGGCTTTCTTCCCATGCGGCGACGGCTTCGGGCGGGATCGCGACCTCTGCCGGATATTTTTCCGCGTATTTTTCGACGAACCATTCCCGCCCGTCCAGCATCTCGCGAAATTCCGCGGGAACGTCTTCCGCCGAAACTTTTTCCGGCGAATGCGATTTGAGCGAAGCGAAAACGTTCCCGCGCTCGACGGCGAGCCACGCCGTCTGCCTGTCCGCGTCCGCCGCGGAAACGGACGGGATTTTGAAGGACGACGCGAGCGGGAGCGGCGTGAAAAATTCCGCCGCAGCGAGCACCTTGCCGCGGATTGGCTTCGAAAATTTCAGCTCCCACAGATTCGGCGTTCCCGCGACTTTTTCGGCGGAGACGATTTCGTCGCCCGAAAATCTCACGGCGAGTGCGTTTTCGGGAACCGCGACGCGCACCGAAGAGCGCATCACGTTTTCGACGTCGAAAATCATGTCCACACGGGAAAACGCGTAGCGTCCGCACGGCGAAACGCGGTGAATCCAGCTTGCGTTCGTGAACGGCTTGGATTCGAGCACGAGGAATTTCGGCGACTCGTTCCCGCGGTTGTAATAGCTGAAGCGGAACGTGTCGCGCTTGCCTTCCGCCGAAGATTCCGTGAACGTCAGCGAGCCGGACGAGGTGAGTTCGAGGCGCAGACCTTCGTCCACGGAAACGACGATGTCGCCGCGCTGAGCTTTCGCTTTTTCGACGATGAAGCCTGGCACTTCCCACGCTTTCGCCTCGCGCGGGAACGCTCCGGAAAGCCAGATTTCAAAAAGCTGTTCGCCCGCGAGTGCGTTTTTCAGATGCATCGTCACGGAGAGCGAGCCGTCTTCCGCGAGCGTTTTTGTCCAATAGCTCAGCTCGTTCCCGCGAATCGAATCCACGTCGATCCCCGCCGGAATCCTGAACGCGATGCTGAAAAGCTCCGCGCGGGAAACCTCCGCCGAAAACAGAATTTTCGCGCGCACGGAATCGCCGTTCACGAAAAAATTCTCCTGACTTTGAATGCGCAGATCCGGCTGAACGGCGGAAAGCTCCGCCTCGAAATCGCCGGAATTGTCCACGGTGCGGAATGCGCGCCGAAGCCGCAGCTCCGGTTCCATATTCATTCCCGCCGCTTCCAGCGAGCCGACGAACTCGTCCTCGTCAATCGAGACGAGCGCGTTCGGATAAACCGCGTCTACCTGCAGCGCCTCGCCCGTCGCAAGCCCGATCGTGCACACGGGAACGTCGCTGTCGAGTGCTTCCGGCGCGGAAAACTTCTGCCGCGTCGGCAAAACGCTGAGCTGCGCCTGCGTGAAGATCGACAGCGAAAATTCCGACGTCCGAGGCGCCGTGAAAAGCACGGTAAGGATGCCGGAATCGCGGTTGAAATTCCAGCGGTGAATCGCCGGTCCTTCGATGCGGGAAACGGAAAACGGCGACGGTATCCGAATGCGCACGCGGGAAATCTCGCCCTGGGCGGGAATAAATTTTATCACGTGACGCCCTTCGATCACGCCGGCGGACGGCACGTAAAGATTGTCGCCAGACGCGAAGACGCGCGGCGATTCGAGGGAGCGGTCGCGTTCCCGCGGGTTCCACTGCACGCGCCGCGAGGCTTTCGGCTTGAAGACGATCTGCGCGATCTGCGATTTTTCGCCGAATGCCGTCATCGTCGTCGTTACCGAACCTTTCGCCGAAACCTGCACTTCCGCGTGCGGAATCAGCACGGTCGCGACGTCTGCCGCCGCCGCGCCGGAAAGAATCGGGAATCCGCGCGCCTTTTCCGACAGCGCGAGTTCGTAGGAAAAATTCGCGGAAAACGTTCCCGCGCGCTCGAGCACGACCTGATAGACGTATTTGTCCGCCCGCAAAATGCGTTCGAGCCGCAGCATCGAATCCGCGCTTTTTTCGAACGAAGTCAGCACGGCGGGAGCGGCGAGCAGATCGAAGCGGTCGCCCGCCATGCCGCTCACGCGGATGTCCCCGCGGGAAACGATTCTGTCCGCCCGCACGTCGATCGCCTGAGAAATCCTGTCCGCGACGTCGTGCGACGCCTCGACCGTCTGCGCCAGCGTGTGGATTTCGGGAACGTCCGCGTTCTCGTCGTCGTCCGCGCGCACGTCCGGCGCGAAAAAGCCCGGAGCGAGCAGCGCGGCGGCGAGCAGCACCGTTCCCGTCCCGCTCAACGGAATCCCCGAACGCGTGCTCATGATTTTCGCGATGAAGCGGATTATGAAAAACGAAATCAGCACGGAGAGCTCGACGGCGATCGCGGAGGCGATGAACGCGGGAACGCGATACGGAAAATCCTCGAACGAGAAAGCGGCGGCGGTGCCATAGAGCAGAACGCGTCCGGCGATGCGCCAGCGGAGGTGCCGCCGGCGGAAAACCGTTCCGTAGAGCAGAAGAAACACGCCGACGCAGAACACGCCGACCAATGCCCACGCCCTGGGCGACGGCGACGAATCGTTCCCGCCGAGAAAATAAAACCGCCGCAACGTGACGCCGAGTTGCGTTCCCGCGTCCGAAAATCCCGCGCACAAAACCGTTTCGCCGTATTCTGGACAAACGGTTTCCGCCAGCCACCACACGACGGAAATCGTCAGCGCGGAGCCGGCGAGAAGCGCGACCCACAAGCAGATTTTGTAAAATCTCAGCCGCTCCGCGAAATTCGCGAGAATCAGCGACGCGACCAGCACGAAAAACGAAACGCCGAAAACGACGCGCCCCGCCATGAAAAATTCAAAAAAGCGGCGGAAGAACGAGGCGTCGATCGCGTCGTTGATTTTCCGCCCGGGAACGGCGACGCTCATCGTGTCGGATTCCGCGTCGCCGAAACCGACGAAAACCGTCCGCACGACGGGCGCGAACACGCGCGGCAGCAGCAGCTTCATTTCCGCGTCGGAGCCTTCGTCGAGAACGGTCTGCACGAGCCGCAGACTGATTTCCGACGCGTTCGGCGGGAGCGGCAGCTGCGTCGTTCCGTCCGGCAGTTCCTTCGCGCCGTCGAAAACGACCTTCATTCCCGCGGGAACGCCGATGCGCAGATCCGAAGCGCCGAGCGAACGGTAGCGGTAAACGACGTCGCAACTCCGCCCCGCGTTCGACGTGATCCGCGCTTCCGTGACGACGAGCGGCGGCATTTCCGCCTCGTCCGGAAGATGCGTTTCCAGCGAAAGCTGAAACGGACGCTCGACGAATTGATACGCGCGGAAAAGAATCGCGCCGCCGCGCTGCACGTAATCCTCGCGAACTTCGCCGAGCGGCAGCGTTGCCAGCGAATGCACGGATTCGCGGCTCGCGAGCGTCAGCACGCTGTCCGCCGTTATCAAAATCGTTCCCGAATCGCCGACGACGTCAAGCAGGCGCACGCCCTCAAACGGTTGCGCCTCGCCGTCCGCGCGCGCTTCCTCGAAGCTCGCGGAAAGCGAAAATTCAGACGAGGGCTCGGACGCGAACGAAACGCTCGCCGTGCCGTCGGGCGCGACGCTCCATTCCCGCACGTTCTCGCCCGAAACGGAAAGCACTTTCGCGCCCCGCGGGAACGCGAGCCGCACCTGCCGCACGGGAACGCCGTTCGCCGAATAACGCACTTGAAGATTTCCGAAAATTTTTTCTCGGGCGACTTTGTAGACGCACGAAGAAACGGCACTGAGCACGCTCGGACGCTTCTCCGGACGCACGGTCTGGCTCCAGTTTCCGTCGCGCATTCGAAAAGCGAGCTGCGGCGGATTCTCGGCGTCGTATTCCTCCGGCTCGATTTCCGTGAGATTTTCCGAGGCTTTCGGGAGCAGACGCAGATTTTCTCTGCTGCCGAGCGCCGTCGTGCCGAAAACGAAATGCGCCTGCGGGAACAGACACGCGCGCAGCAGAATATCTTTCCCGACGGTCGCTCCCGCGGTCTGAAACGTCATCGAAATTTTTCCCTCGCCGAGCATCGGATCCGAGAAAACGAGCTTCAGCAGGCGATAGCCTTCCGTTCCCGAATCGTCGAGCAGCTCGTGGCTCGCCACGCGGTCCGATTCGATTCCGAGCATTTCCAGCTCGACGGGAACGAGAATCCGCATTTCGTAAAGCGGGGCTTCGCGCACTTCAAAAAAAACCGTCTGCGCCGAAGAAATTTTTCCTTCGTCGAAAATCCAGCGCACGCGGGGACGCACGATCAGATCGGCGCGGATGAAATCCGCCTTCACGCGGAATTTTTCCGTCTCGCTCGAAAGCCTGTAAACGGAAACGCCGTCCGCGGGAACGTCTTTTTCGAAAAAATCGCTCGTCTGCGGGAACGCCGACGGCACGACCTGCGTCATTCCCGCCTGCGGCACGGCTTCGCAACGAATGCCGTTCCCGTTGCGCAGGCGCAGGTATTCGTTGTTGCGGACGCAGACGGCGGAAAGCGGCAGACCTTCCCAGTCCGTCCGCGCGGGAACGAGCCGCACCGGATGCAGCGTCCGCGGGAACTCGCCCACCCGCGTCTGCGAAAGCACGCGCAGGCGATATTTCCCGCTTTTGGGCTGGCTGAGCTGAACGAAAAATCCTCGCGCGCCGTTTTTCATCGACACCTGCTTCCACGAAAGAATGTCGCGTCCTTCCGCCGAGAGAATTTCGCCCTCGCCCGCCATTTCAAAGAACAGCGACGAAATCTCGCCCTGCGAAATGGTGAAATTCAGCTCCGTGCGCTGCTTGAGAACGCCCGTCGAAATCTGCATTTCGGAAATCGCGTCGAGCGAATAGACGCCGGAGGAAAATTCTGGCGGCGTCGGGATGCTCGGACGCCAGCGCAAATCCAGCGCGCCGCTCGACGGCAGGAAGCCGGAAAACACGCCGTTCTTGTCCGCCTGCGGGATCGAAACGTTGTCCGCCGCGAAAACCGTGTCCGCCGGCATTCCGCTCAGCGAATACGGCGCGACCTGCGCCACGGGAACGCAGAAATTCATGCGCCGCCAGCCGTCCGCGTCTTCGATTCCCGCGTCGAACTGCAAATCGACGTCGAATTCGCCGCGCGCGGGAAAGCGTAGGGAATATTCGGAAAGCCCCGTCTTTTCGTCGGTTTTCGCGAGAACGATGAAATCGTTTTTTCCGGGAAAATCCAAAAGCGCGGCGTTGCCGGTCAGCACGGGAACTTCCGCGCCGATTTCGCGCACGAGTGCCTTCGCGCGGAGACGGAAGCGCGTTCCCGCCGCCTCGACCGCGCCGTTCAGCGAAAAATTTTCGAGCGAGACGGGAGCGAGCAGCTCGTTCGCCCGCGCGATGTCGAGCCGCAGCGACGGCGTGCTCAAAATGCTGTAATTGATTTCCGAGCGGGAACGCTCGCCGAGCGGAATCAGCCCGCGCTCTTGCTTCGCGTAAAGCCGCAGATCCGCCGTCGCGAGAAACTGCACGACGCCGAGAAACGCCGCCGAGTCCACGCCCGAAAAAAGCATCGGGGAAATCGTCGTCGGCAGCTTCAGCGCCTGCCTGCCGGAAATCGTCATCGTGAAATTTTTCGCGCCGTTCAGCGCCTTCGGGCGAATTTCAAGAAACGTGCGCGTGCCTTCCCGCCGAATGCTCCAGTCCTTCACTTTTTCGCCGGACACGTTGAAAATTTCGCCTTGCCCGCTCCCGACGCCGAAAACTTCGAGCGAAACCTTGTCCAGCTCGCCTTGCAGAATTTCCACCGTCGCGCGCGCGTTGACGACCGCTTCCTTTTCCTGAATGAAAAACGACTCGTTCAGCGAAACCTTGTAAAAAAGCTTTTCCGCCGCAGGCGCGGGAACGGCGGCGGGAAGGGCGGCGGGAACGGCGGCTTCGTCGGACGCGGCGAAAATCCGCGCGGAGGCCGTCGCGCACAAAAAAAGAAGCGAAAAAAAACAGCAAACGATACGTTCCCGCATGGTCGAAATTAAAAACTTTTCTCCGCCGCTTTGAAATCAAGAAGTGAAAACTTGACGTCTTATTTCTTCGTCCGGTTTTTTTTTTCGAAAAAAAAAGCGTTCCCGCGCGGGAACGCCTTTTCGACGAAAATCGGAGAACGGCTCAGCGCGCCTCTGCGTAAGGATCCGCCGTCCAATAGTTGGCGGCGTGCGAAAACGAAAGACCTTCGTTCTCTTCCGTGAGCTTCACGGGAACGTTCGCGTCTTCGGACGCGAGCAGCGCTTTTTTCGACGGGAAACGGATTTCGAGATTTTTCCCGCCGCTGTCGCGGATTTCCAGGACTCCGCGCCCGACGAGAATCCGCGGAGCGTTCGCCGCAAGCATTTCTCCGTCGAGCAGCTTCGCGCCCGCCTTGCCGTCCGCCGCCTTGTAGCGATCCGTGATCGACACTCTCTGCGGGACCTTCGAAACGACGCGAAATTCATACTGTTGCGTGTCCGGCGTCGGCGCTTCCGCGGCGGCGACGGTTTCGGTTTCGCTCTGTCCGTTCCCGCCGAAAATTTCGACGACCGCGAAAATGAACGCCGCCAGCACGACGACCGCGACGACGATGATGACGCCATACCGCCTGAGCAACGAAACCGGGGAAGCACCTTCGCCCTCGCTGAAAAGCCCGCTCTTTTCCAAGCCGGACTCGGACGCCGTTCCCGCAGTCTCTTCGGCGGCGGTCGCGAGGTGGTAGCCGCCTTTCGTCGGCGTTCCGTGCAGGCTGAGCTGCGTCCGGAATTCCGCGACTATGCGGTCGGCGTCAAGCCTCAGAAACTTGGCGTAGATGCGCAAAAAACCGACTTTGTAGACGTCCGCGAGGTTGATGTTTTCCGGCTTGTTTCCTTCAAGCGCGACGAGAAAATCGCTGCGAACCTTCGTCGCCTCTGCGGCGGTGCGCACGTCGATTCCCAAATTTTTTCGAGCCTCCGTGAGGCGTTCTCCGATGGTTGCCATACTGCCGAAAAATTGAATTGACGCGGGCGCGCGCTTGCAAACGTTTTTTTTGAAAATTAAACGCGTTCCCGCGCGGTCTTTTCGTCGCCGCGCGGGATCGCCGTTGAAGAGGATTTCCGCGCCGTCCGTCTCGTCGGGAAATTCGAGACCGGCGATGATTCAAATGAGCAGCACGGATGACCATATCTATCCATACGATTTCTCTGAAGCGTTTAATGTTGTTGATTTGAAAAGTGTCATCAGAACGAATGATGATGTTGCCGTTGACCGAATGCGCCTACAACTCCAGCAGTTCAAGCGTTTCACGGAAACAGATGGCTTTGATGTACCGGGACTTGCAAAGGGATTTTATCTTGAAATAGGGCAATTAAAGGACGGTATGATCTCTACAGTCAAACGAGCCGCAGAGATCATCGATGAAGACCTCGATGCTTTGACAGATGAACTGATGAGATGTATTCGGCGGCAATTGCAGTATATTATGAGGAGTGCATACGTGCAATCAGGGAGAGGGCAAGTCGGCTTGATTTGGCGGGAAAAATAATATACCGGTTTTATCCCGCGCTATTGAAAAGTTCATATTTCCGTGCGATAATGGGAACAGGATGGTATAAATTTATTCCCAGAGGTGATTTGGAATGTCAAAACAAGTTCATGTCCGTATGGACGATTCATTATATGAGGCGCTCTCCGACTACACAGGAACGACAGGGCAGTCTGTTCAGGACTGTATTTCTGTCGCCGTTATGCAGATGCTCGGCAGGCAAAAGAGCGAACAGCAGCTCGATAACGCAGATTTCACATTTATCGATCTTTTTGCCGGAATTGGTGGAATGCGTATCGCCTTCGAGCAGGCGGGTGGTCGTTGCGTCTACTCCAATGAGTGGAACAAGTACAGCCAGCAGACTTACTTTGCAAACTTCGGAGACCAACCGGACGGTGACATCACGAAAGTAGACGCGGAGATGATCCCCGATCACGATATCCTCGTTGCGGGCTTTCCGTGTCAGCCGTTTTCCATTGCAGGCGTTTCCAAGAAGCAAAGCCTCGGGCGTGCGACGGGTTTTGAGGACAAGACGCAGGGTACGCTGTTCTTTGACATTTGCCGTATCCTCAAAGCAAAAAGGCCGAAGGCGTTTCTGCTTGAAAACGTGAAAAACCTGTGCAGTCACGACAAAGGTTGCACCTTCAAGGTCATTCAGGAAGCTCTGGATGAGCTCGGATATGAAGTTTTCTATCAGGTGATTGACGGACAGGCGTTTGTACCACAGCACCGAGAGAGAATCCTGATTGTCGGTTTCGACCGCAAGCGATATCTGCCGGAGAATATTCAGTTTAAGTTCAACATCATTCCGAGAGAACCAAAGCCGATTATGAGAGATATTCTCGAGACAGAGACCGATGAGAAATACACCCTATCCGACAAGCTCTGGAACTATCTGCAGGACTACGCCTCAAAACACAAGGCGGCGGGAAACGGCTTCGGTTACGGTATAGCTCCCATTGACGGTGTATCACGGACACTCAGTGCAAGATACTATAAGGACGGCTCTGAGATACTGATTGCGCAGAGAAATAATAATCCCCGGCGTCTGACACCGAGGGAGTGTGCCCGCCTGCAGGGATTCCCGGATACCTTCAAGATCCCCGTATCCGATACGCAGGCATATAAGCAATTTGGTAATTCCGTGGTAGTGCCGCTGATGGCTGCCGTTGCAAAACTGATGGCGGCAGAACTTGAACGGCTGGACGCAGTATCACAACAACAACTCGTGGGGGCAGTGGCATATGGATAATTACGCAACAGAAGCCGTCCAATCGGCATTACAGGGATCAAAGGTCTTTTGCAAGTTTCTGTCGGCAAATGATACCGGCCTGACCGGAGGTCATCAGGCGGGAATCTATGTTTCCAAGCCCTCAATTCCTATCCTCTTTGACGAACCCGGCACAAAAGGCGAGAACAAGGAGAAATGGGTAAAGATCCGCTGGATGGACGGAAATGAGACGGACAGCCGTTTCATCTACTATGGGCAGGGTACCCGCAACGAGTACCGCATCACCAATTTCGGTCGCGGCTTCCCTTACCTTCGCCCCAACTACACAGGTGCTCTTTTTGTCTTTGTACAGAACTCTCCGGAAGATTATCAGGCGTTCGTGCTGAACACCGAAGATGAAATCAATCAGTTCCTTGACGCCTTCGGTCTGAGCGCCACCGAGACCAACCGTCTGATTGATGTTCACGAGGTAAATCCCGAACTCCGAGAGCAGACGGAAATCGAGCGGTTCATAAGCAGCCTTGATGTTGATTTCCCGTCTTCGGAGATTATGTCTTCCGCCGCCCGCGAAATACAGAACACGGTCTATGACCACGCCGAGTTTGTCGTTTCCAATCCCGACCGCAAGCTGATCGAATGGACGGACGTTGAGTACAGACTGTTCCGCGCTCTTGAGTACGCCCGCTACGGCGATATGATCACCGGCGGATTTGCCACAGTCGAGGACTTTATCGCCACGGCAAACCAGGTGTTGAACAGAAGAAAGAGCCGTGCCGGCAAGAGTCTGGAGCATCATCTTTCGGCACTGTTCAGC
>CAZWIK010000048.1:0-10209 GCA_964633895.1 uncultured Enterobacteriaceae bacterium
CCGCGGCGGCGGGAACGCAGATTTCATGAGAAAAAGACGAAAGCCGATTCGCTCCAGCATTCGCGAATGCAGGCGACGGCGGCGGGAACGTCCGTTCCCGGAGAAATTTCCGCGAAACACGCGCTACCGCTTCCGCTCATGTGCGGCGCGAGCGCGAAGCGTTCCCGCAGAATCCGGAAAAGCGCGGGCAAGGCGACGTATTTTTCGAACGCTGGCGCTTCCATGTCGTTGAATAGCGGAAGCGGCGCGGCGGCGGGATTTTCCCGCCACGCGGCGAGGCGAGCTTCCGCGTCGCGTTCCCGCGTGTAGAATTTCGGCGCGGCGGCACGCATTTTTCCGTAAATCTCCGCAGTCGACACGCCGAACGCGGGTTTAAAAATCAGAAATTTTCTTTCGGAAAGGCTTGCGGCTTCGGCGGGCGAAAGCGGTTCGACGCGTTCGCCTCGCCCACGCATCACAACGGGCGTTCCCGCGAGAAAAAGCGGACAGTCCGAGCCGACTTCCGCCGCGATTTCGCGCAGAATCTCCGGCGACGGCGCGAGCGTTCCCGCCGCTTCCGCCATCATCAGCAGAGCCGCCGCCGCGTCGGAGCTCCCGCCGCCCAATCCCGCGCCGTGCGGAATGTTTTTTTCCAAATCGAAATGCGCGTGCGGGAACGCGGGAACGCGCGCGCGAAACGCCGCCGACGCTTTCAGCACGAGGTTCGACGCGTCGCGCGGAACGCCGTCGGCGGCGCACGCGAGCGAATCCGCCGAAGCGGACGGACGCATCTCCATTTTCAGCGCGTCGCTCAGCGCGGGAACGGGCGCGACGAGCGACACGAGATCGTGAAAACCGTCGGCGCGCGTTCCCGTAATCGCGAGCATCAGATTGAGTTTCGCGGGAGCGCGGCGGACAAAAATTTTTCCCTGCGGCGACGACATTTTTTTTCTTCGTTTTTTTATTTTTCCGCGACATGAATCGCGACGACGGAGGCGGTCAGCCCGATGGCGCGGACGGACGAAAATCCGGCGTCGCGCAGTTCCGCCGAAAGCCGTTCCTTCGGCGGGAACGCCTCGATCGAGCCGGCGAGATAATCGTAGGCTTTTTTATCGCCCGTGACGACGCGCGCGACCAGCGGCAGAACGAATTTCAGATAAAGAAAATAAATCGGACGGAACCACGGCGCGGGCTGCGTGAATTCGAGAATGAACGCCTTGCCGCCGACGCAGAGCACGCGGCGGATTTCGCGCAGCCCACGGGAACGGTCTTCGAAATTGCGCACGCCGTAGGCGATCGTCACGGCGTCGACGGACGCGTCGTCCAGCGGAAGCGCCATGCAATCGCCGAACGCGAATTCGACCGTTCCCGAGGCGGCGTTTTTCTCCGCGCGTTCCCGCGCGACGGCGAGCATTTCCTCGCAGAAATCGAAACCGCGCACGCGGGCGGCGGGAGCGCGGCGTTTCAGCTCGAACGCGACCTCGCCGCTTCCCGTCGCCAAATCCGCGACGTTTTTCGGCGAGCCGCTCACGGCGAGCGAGGCGAGGCGGCGCGTCCAGTATCGGCAACAGCCGCCGCTCAGAAGCAGATTCGCGAAATCGTAGCGTTTCGCGATTCCCGCGAACATTTTTTTGACTTTGATGCCTTCGGGCATTTCGTTTTCAAAAATTTAAAAAAAGTTCCGTGAAAATTTTCTTTCCCGCGCGGGAACGCCACGGCGTTCATTTTTCCGTGAGATTGGCGTTCCCGCCGAAAGACTCGCGCCGCACCTCGCCGGATTTTTTCGGCGAAACGACGGGCAATCCGGGATCGGACGAACGGTTGCGCCGAAACTGATAGCGGTTGATGTCCTGCATCGAAAAACCGGACGACTCGCGCACAGTTTTCGCCCGTTCGTTGGGAAAAACGCGCGGCGACGCGGAAAAGCGCTTGTTCAGGCGGACTTCCACCACGCCGTTGTCGCGGCGCACGAACATTTTCGCGCCGTCGAAGCTCACACGCGGCTCGAACAGCCCGAATTCGACGGAGCGCGAATCCATTTCCGCCGCGCGCATTTCGTAGCCCTCGTGCAAATCGGAAAAACGGCGCATTCCGAAAGCGCCGCTGCCCTGCCAATCGCGGAACGACAGCGTGTTCCCGTAGCGATCGGTAACGTTCATGTCGAGCACTTTTCTGTTCGCGTAATTTTCGAAACTGCGTTCCCGCGCAAGTTTTCGCAGCGCGGAATCTTCATCGACCGTTCCCTCCTGCTCGGCGGCAGGCGCGCGGGCGGCGGGAGCGGGCGCGCTTTTTCCCGAAGAATCCGGCGTTGCGGGAGCGGGCGTTTCCGTCCGCCGCGTTTTTTGCGACGTTTCCGCGCCGGCATCGGCGGGAACGGAGTGCGCGGGATTTTTTCCCGCCGGCGTCGCAGTCCGCGGCTCTGCGGGAACGGGAAAACCGAAATCCGCGTCGTCGGAGAGCAGACTTTCGTCGAGAGAAAAATCGCCGTCGAGCAGACCGTCGCCGGTCGACGAGCGCAACGTTCCGTCCTTGTCGTAATACAGTTCCTTTTCGCCGGAAAGGTCGCTTTTGACGCGCACGAAGTAGCCGCCGAGCTCGCCCGCGACGACGCCCGGCTTTTTCTCCTCGGCGGGCGCCGACAGCGTTCCCGCCGCAATCGCGAGAGCGAAAACGGTCCAGCGCAGCATTTTCTGTCGGCGGAGTCCCTTCACGCGGGCAATTCTTCATCAAACGGCGCGGGAACGCAAAAAGAAAAGCGCGGGACGCGTCGTTCCCGTTTTTTCGGAAACGTGCGGCGCGCGGCGGCGGATTTCTTTTTCTGCTTCACACGGAAACGCGCGGCAAGTATGCTTTGGCGCATGGCTCTCGCGTTTTCCTTAGAACAACTCTGCAACGTCATCGATCCAATCCGCGTCGAAGGCTCGACCACGGACTCTCTTTCCAACATCGGCGCGCTCGACGCCGCCGTGCCGGGCGACCTCGCGTTTCTCGGCAACGAAAAATATCACGCGCAGGTTGCGGACTGCCGCGCCTCGGCGATTCTCGTTCCCGCCGATTACGTCGGCAGTTCTCCCAAAGAAAATCAAGCCTACATTTTCGTCGAAAAACCGTCCTACACGCTCGCGCTGATCTGCGGGCAAGTCGAAGCCGCACTCTGGCCCAAGCCGCCCGCGGGAACGCATCCGACGGCGGTCGTCGCGGAATCCGCGAAGCTCGGGAAAAACGTCCACATCGGCGCGTTCTGCGTCATCGGGGAAAAAGTTTCCGTCGCGGACGGTGCCGTCATCGAATCTCACGTCACGATCGGGAACGCCGCGTCCGTCGGAGAAAATTCCAGAATCGAAAGCGGCGCGCGCATCGGCGCCTACACGCAAATCGGCGCGCGCGTCCACATTCTGCCGAACGCCGTGCTCGGCGCGGACGGATTCGGCTTCATTCCCGTGGACGGAAAAATCGAAAAAATTCCGCAGATCGGGAATGTCGTCATCGAAGACGACGCGGAAATCGGCGCGGGAACGTGCATCGATCGCGCGCGCTTTTCCTCTACGCGCGTCGGCAAAGGAACGAAAATCGACAATCTCGTGCAGATCGGACACAACTGCGTCATCGGCAAATACTGCTTCATCTGCGGACAGGCGGGAATGGCGGGTTCGACGACCGTCGGCGATTACGTCACGCTCGCCGGACAAGTCGGGCTCGCCGGGCACATCAAGATCGGCGACAAGGCGACGATCGGCGCGCAGTGCGGCGTTCTCGGCGACGTCCAGGCGGGAGCGACGATGCTCGATTCTCCCGCGATTCCCGTGGCGCTCGCGAAAAAGCTGATGGTTCTGAAAATGCGCCTGCCGGATCTTTACGCGCGGGTCAAATCGATCGAAAAGCAGCTCAACGGCTGATTCGTCAGGAAAAAGGACGCGGGAACGTTTTTCGGCGGGAACGCCGATATCCTGTTTTTTTTTCTTTTCTTCGACCGCGCGAAGCTTTATTTTCTGCTCAGTTTTAAATCTTTTATCTGAAAGCATATGGATCCCCAACCGCCCCCTCCTCCCGCCGGATTTCCTCAGGCGCCTAAATTGAATTTGCGCAACAGCAATCCCGTTCCCGCCGCCGGCTTTCCGCCGCCTCCCGCGGGAATGCCGCCGATGCCTGGAATGCCCGTTCCGCCTCCCGGCATGATGCCCGGAATGCCCGTTCCGCCTCCCGGCATGATGCCCGGAATGCCCACGCCACCTGCGGGAATGCCTTTCCCGCCGCCGCCGCAAGGCATGCCGATGCCGCCTCCGCCCGCGGGAACGCCCGCGCCGGCTCCGGCGAGCATTCCGCCGAAAGTCGCCGCGCCCAAGCCCGCGCTGAAACCGCGCCCCCACGCCGCTGCGGTTCCTCCGAAAGCCGCCGCTCCGCGTCCTGCCGCTGCGCCCGCGCCGAAAACGGCGGTTCGCCCCGCAGGCGTCAAACCCGCCGCGCCTTCGGCGGCAAAAACCGACGCGGCTCCGGAAGAAGAAGTTTCGAACAAGGAATCGCCGATCGCCGCCGCGATCGACGTGATCGCGCTTGCCGCGGGCATCGCGGGAGCCGTTCTGCTTTATTTGGACTACACGTCCGCCGCGATTCTCTTCTGAGATAAACAAAAAAGCCGGAGCTTTCCGCTTTTTGCGCGTATGGCATCTTCATTCGTCAAAGAATTAAACGGAGCGAATTTCGATTCCGAAATCAAATCGGACGTTCCCGTTCTCGTCGATTTCTGGGCGCCGTGGTGCGGTCCCTGCCGCATGTTGGCGCCGGTCGTCGATCAGGTCGCGGAAGAACTCAAGGACGCCGCGAAAATCTGCAAAGTCAATGTTGACGAAGCGGCGGACGTCGCCGCGAAATTCGGCATCATGAACATTCCGACGCTCCTCGTTTTCAGAAACGGAGAACTCGTCCAGAAAATGGTCGGAGTCCAAAGTAAGGCGGCGATTCTCGCCGCGCTTTCCTGAGTGCGAACTTTCACGCGTTCCCGCGCGCAACAAGTTTTCAGTCAGAATAAAAAAAACGTTCCCGCAAAAATTCCGCGGGAACGTTTTTTTGTCGGCTGAGACGATTGCTCAGGCGAGAGCGGCTTTCGCCTTTTCGACGATCGCGGCGAACGCGGCGGCGTCGCTGATAGCGAGTTCGCTGAGGTTCTTGCGGTCGATGACGATCTGCGCTTTCTTCAGACCCGCGACGAGGCGGCTGTAAGTGATGCCGAGCGGACGGCACGCGGAGTTGAGGCGGACGATCCAGAGCTGGCGGAACTCGGCCTTGCGGTTCCGGCGATGATCGTAAGCGTAGCGGTTCGCGCGGTTGACGGCGTCTTCGGCGTGGCGGAAGCAACGGGATTTCAGCCCGAAATAACCTTTCGCCTGTTTCAGAACGCGCTTGCGGCGCGCGCGGGTTGCGGGAGCATTGGTGACTCTTGACATGTTGTATTTTAATCGGTTTAAGACCGCCGGGTCGTCAGAAAAAATTCACCCGGCAAGTGCAGTTTATCTTGGTGGTTCGAGATTTCCTCCGAAGGGTTAAGCGAAGGGCATCGCCGACTTGAACGTTGCTTCAAAGCCTTCGTCGACGCGTTTGTCGTTCCCGCGGCGGCGACGAGCCTTGTTGCTCTTGTTCCGGAGAAGGTGACGCGTGTTCGGCGAGCGGCGCATAAGCTTGCCCGTGCCGGTCTTCTTGAACCGTTTTGCGATGGATTTCTTAGTCTTTTGCATAAGAAGGAAAGCGAATTAAACCTTTTCGCGGGAACGATGTAAAGCGAAAAAGAAGCCGTTCCCGCGGGCGCGTTGAATCGTAAGAAAAAAGGGGATCCCGCATTTCTGCGGGATCCGTAAAGTGGTAGCCGGTGCAGGACTCGAACCTGTAACCAATTGATTAAGAGTCAACTGCTCTACCATTGAGCTAACCGGCCGAAAAACTGTTTGGGGAAGATGAACGTTCCCGCCGATTCAGGCAAGCATTTTTTTTTGAAAAAAGCGGGGACGCGGGAACGCGCGCCCTCATTTCGCGGCAGGCAACGACGCGAACGCCGAACGCCACGAAACGATCGTTCCCGCGCGCAGCGACGCGGGAACGTCGATCAGCCGCTGATTGGACGAGCCGCGGAAAAGCAGGGTTTTCGTGTCGCGTAGCGCGGCGACGAAAGGACCGTCCACGAGCACGTCGAGGCGTTCCAGCAGATTCCGCATTTTCCCGTCCGCGAGAATTTCTTCAAACGTGAATCCCGTGTAGCACCAGATGTTTTTCTGCGGCGTCGCGGCTTTAATCAGCGCCGCGAGTTCCGCAAAGCCTTCCGACTGGTAAAACGGATCGCCGCCGGTGAACGTGATATTCGCGTCGGGCGATTCCGCGAGAATTTCGTCGAAAATTTCCTGCGGCGTCATCGGCGTTCCCGCGGCGAAATCCCAAGTCTGCGGATTGTGGCACTGCGGGCAACGATGCGCGCAACCGGCGCAGTAGACGCTCGCGCGCAGACCGGGACCGTCCACGATCGTGTCGGAAACAATGCGGAGAATACGGATTTCCGTGCGCATCGGGAATGCGGGAAAAAAATCTGCGGGAACGCGGCGGGAACCGGACGCGCAGAAAGCCGCCCCGTTTCAGGCATGGGAACGCCTCTCGCGTTTCTGGTTCGCGCCGCACGCGCCCGCCGCGTTCGGTCAGTCGTGGCGGACGCGGTCGCGGAGCTCGGCGAGTTTCGCGGAATTCCAGCGCGACGTCGTGCCGACGAGATAGCCGGTGATGCGCTGGATCGTGTCGATGTTCTTGCTACCGCAGACTTTGCACTGCGTGTAGGATTCCTCGACGTTCTCGTCCCCGCAGTCCATGCAACGGTTGCGCGTGTGGTTCACCGACGCGTAGCCGATGTTGTATTTGTCCATGAGATCGACGATCGCCGAGATGGATTCCGGATTCTTCGTCGCGTCGCCGTCGATTTCGACATAAAAAATATGCCCGCCGCGCGTGAGATCGTGATACGGCGCCTCGATTTTCGCCTTGTGCGTCGCCGAACATTTGTAATACACGGGAACGTGATTGGAGTTCGTATAGTATTCGCGGTCGGTGATGCCGGGAATTTTCCCGAACGTCTTCTGGTCGATGCGCGTGAAGCGTCCGGAAAGCCCTTCCGCCGGCGTCGCGAGCACGGAATAATTGTGTTTGTAGAAATCGGCGTAGCTGTTCGCGCGGTCGCGCATGTGCGTAATGATGCGGAGACCGAGTTCCTGCGCGCCCTGGTCTTCGCCGTGATGCTTCCCAACGAGCGCGACGAGGCATTCCGCCAGACCGATGAAGCCAATGCCCAGCGTTCCCTGGTTGATGACGGATTCGATCGTGTCGTCGGGCGAGAGCGCGTTCGACCCGACCCAAAGCGAGGACATCAGCAGCGGGAACTGTTTCGCCAGCGCGGTTTTCTGGAATTCGAAACGCTCGTGGAGCTGTTTCGCCGTGACGTCCAGCACAGCGTTCAGTTTTTCGAAAAAGTTCGTGATGCGCTTTTCCTGATCGGCGATCCCGCGGCATTCCAGCGCGAGACGGACGAGATTGACCGTCGTGAACGACAGGTTCCCGCGCCCGATGGACGTCTTTTCTCCGAACCGGTTCTCGAAAACGCGCGTGCGGCAGCCCATCGTCGCCGTTTCGTAAAGATAACGCTGCGGGTCTTCGGGCTTCCATTTTTCATGCTGATTAAACGTCGCGTCAAGGTTGATGAAGTTGGGGAAAAAGCGATGCGCGGAAACCTTGCACGCCAGCATATATAAATCGTAGTTGCGATCCGTCGGCAGATAGCTCACGCCGCGTTTTTTCTTCCAGATCTGAATCGGGAAAATCGCCGTCGCGCCGTTCCCGACGCCGCGATCCGTCGTCAACAGAATTTCGCGAATGATGCAACGCCCTTCCGCCGACGTGTCCGTCCCGTAATTGATCGAGCTGAACACGACCTGGTTCCCGCCGCGGGAATGAATCGTGTTCATGTTGTGGACGAACGCCTCCATCGCCTGATGAACGCGCTCGACCGTGCGGTTGATCGCATGCTGCTTCAGCTTTTCGTCGCCTTCGCAGGCGCTGAGCGGCTTCGCCAGATAATCCGCGATTTCCGCATTGTAGAGGCGGGAAAGATCCTGCCCGACGAACGATTCGAGCTGCTTCACTTCCTCGATGTAGCTCTTGCGGACGAACGGCGCCAGATAAAAATCGAACGCCGGAATCGCTTGCCCTCCGTGCATTTCGTTCTGCGCGGTTTCCATCGA
The DNA here is from genome assembly GCA_964633895.1 of uncultured Enterobacteriaceae bacterium. Taxonomy (GTDB): domain Bacteria; phylum Verrucomicrobiota; class Verrucomicrobiia; order Opitutales; family UBA953; genus Spyradosoma. Next base: position 8,244 of record CAZWIK010000048.1, read on the forward strand.
AATGCAAGCGAGAATGCTCGCCGTCTCAATGCGCTTCGCGGGACGGGATTCGCCGTGTCCGGCGAAGAATCCGCCGTTCAGAATTTTGTCGAGCGGATGCTGAACGCACGTCAGCGATTTCGTCGGATAATAATCCTTGTCGTGAATGTGGATGTAGCCTTTCTTCACGGCATCTTTGACTTCCGGAGAAAGCAGATAGTCGTCCACAAACGGCTTCGTCGTCTCGCTCGCAAACTTCATCATCATTCCCGCGGGAGTGTCCGCGTTCATGTTCGCATTCTCGCGCGTGACGTCGTTCGCCTTCGCTTCGATGATTTCCAGAAAAATATCGCGCGTCTTCGCCTTGCGCGCGACGTTGCGCTGCTCGCGGTAGGCGATGTATTTGCGGGCGACGTCCTTGCGCTCCGACTTCATCAGCTCGTTTTCGACGAGGTCCTGAATCGCCTCGACGGACATCGACTCGTCGCCGTGATAGGCGATGCGTTGCGCGATCTGTGTCGCAAGAGCGATATCCTCGCCCAGTTCCGTCTGGAACATCGCCTTCTGGATCGCGGCGATGATTTTGTCCGTGTGAAAACCGACCTTGCGGCCGTCGCGTTTGATAACTGTCAGAATCATGATTCGATTTTTAATTTAAAAGGTTGGGGAAGTCGGGCGATCCCGTGAAATTCCGCGGGAACGCCCGATTTCTTAAAAAAGCTGTCCGCATTCCGCACCTGCGCAACAAAAACTTATTCACAAATTTCCCACCTTTGTCCAAACAGGTTCGCCAGCGTTTTTTTCATTTTCCCTTGACAAAAATTCCGCGGGAACGGACTATCATATTAATTAATTTAAATATTTTAATTTTTAAATGAAAAAGAACGTTTCGCACGAATTCGTTTACGACGAACTGCTTGAAGAAGCGGCTGAGCACCTCAAGGTGCTCGGGCATCCGCAACGGCTTCGAATCCTTGATTTTCTGCGGGAAAACGGCGAAACGCACGTCGGAGAAATCGTCAGGGGGACAAAGTTCCCGCAAGCGGTCGTCTCGCTTCACCTGAACAAAATGCGCCGTAGCGGGCTGGTAATCGCGCGGCGCGATGCGCGCGAGGTTTATTACTGGATCGCCACGGAAATCGCGCAAGTCGTCGCCGACACGCTTCACCGCAAGCACGACCGCGCGCTCGGGCTCACCCCGCTCAACTGAACGCGGGAACGCGCGAGCACACCCTGCTTTTCCGCGAAATCTTCCGCATTCAAAAAACTTCGTCCGTTCCCGCGATTTTTTTCCGCGTTCCCGCGAAAAAAGTTTATGAGCTTAATAGCTTAAAAGTTTGATCGCTCCGCGAGCGACAAGCCTTTTTGAAAAAACACGCAAAAGAACCGTTCCTGCGAAAAAATCGGCTCTCGCGGCGCGGGAACGCACTCCCGCGCGCGTTTTCAATGCGCAAAAAAAACGTTCCCGCGCGGCGAAAGCCGTTTTTTTTCGGGAACGCCTCAATTACTCGGCGACGAAAAGACCCGCGGGAACGCGTTCCCGCAGGTCTTTTTTTTTCAACGAATTTTTTTTCGCGAAGCGGTCGCGTTTTATTTCGCGCGGGAACGGCGGCGACGCGCCGCGACGAGAGCCAGCGCTCCCACGCCCGCGAGCAAGCCGAACGCCGACGGTTCTGGAATCGTCGAGAAGACTTGAATCGTCCCATTGCCGTTCACTTGGCTGAGCGTGAGTGTCTTTAACTGTTCCGTCGTCAGAACGCCGTCGTAAACGGCGATGTTGTCGACGAGATTAGCACCGTTCGTGCGAACGTCATAGCCGGCGACATCGACCAGTGTGGAGAGCGTGCCGTTCTCGCCGGTGCCGCTTGCGCTCGCGACCAACGCTCCCGACGTATCGATCACGCTGAGTGTGTAGGTCGATCCGAGTGCCGTCAGCGCGACGTTATACCAAGTGCTTGCCGTTAAATTGGTGACTCCGAAACTGGTA
>CAZWIK010000049.1:0-1841 GCA_964633895.1 uncultured Enterobacteriaceae bacterium
ATTTGCTTGACAAACGAGGAGTTGAAACAGATGTATTCTTTCGCCGGCATCATGTAGAGCGTTTCGACGCTCGGCTCGAGCCGCCGGTTGTGCATGTCGAGTAGCATTTCCGATTCGAAGTCGGTTACGAGCCTCAGCCCGCGGATGATGACGCCCGCGCCGAGCCGCTTCGCGCTGTCCACGGTCAGCCCGTCGAACGTGATGACTTCGATGTTTCCGTCGGCTTTGAGCGTTTCCTTGAGTAGGGCGACGCGCTCCGGAATGGAGAGGAGTGGCGATTTGTCGGGATTGGCGGCGACAGCGACGAACACGCGGTCGAAAAGCTTCGCCGCGCGCCGAATGATGTGCAGATGCCCGTTGTGAACGGGATCGAAGCTGCCCGGATAAAGCGCGACGCGCGCCGGCGGAATGGGTTTGGCGTCCATTGTTTTTTTTTCGGTTTTTGGCAAAGACTGTTTTACAGTCTCGACTTGTGGGCAAAGTGTGGCAAGATTTTTATCAATTTTTATGAAACAGCTTCCAAACATTCTGACGCTGTCGCGGATTCCGCTTTTGTTCATTATCGTCGGATTGCTCTGCTTCGGCGACTGCGCGGCGAATTTCGCGGCGTTCGCGCTTTTCATCGCGGCGGCGGTTTCCGATTGGCTGGACGGCTACATCGCGCGGCACGTCGGCGCGGTTTCCAATTTCGGAAAGCTGATGGACGCGCTGACGGACAAAATCATCATGGTCGGGCTGTTCGTCGCCTTGCTCGGTCTGAAATGGACCGCTCCCGCGGAAGAGGCGGGAACGGCGGAAACGCTTCTGCCGCAGTATTGCGTGTTTCTCGTGATCGTCATCATCTGCCGCGAGTTTCTGATCACGGGGCTGCGCCTCGTCGCGGCGAGCAACGGGTTCGTGCTTGCCGCCGAACGCGCGGGAAAGCTGAAAACGGCGTTGCAGATGGTATCGGTTTCGCTGCTTCTGCTGGCGCGCGCGCTGGCGTCCGCGGGAACGTTCGGAATCTACGCAAACTGGGCGCGGGAAAGCGGGCTTTGGGCGTTTTACGGCGCGGTGCTGTTGACGGTTTATTCCGGCACGGGATACATCGTCCGCAATTGGAGGGTGCTGAGCCTATGAGCGGCGGCGGAGAAAATTCATGCGGCGCGGGAACGCGGATTCTCGGTTTCGTCGCGACGCTCGGTCCGATCGGGACTCGGCTTCCCGCGCCGGGGACGTGGGGCTCGCTCGTCGGCGTGCTTTTTTACTGGCTCGCGTTTCAGGTTACGGGAATCAACACGCCGGAAACGTGGCTGTCGTTTCTGATCTGGGCGCTTCTTTTCGTCGTCGTCGCCGTTCCCGTCTGCGAAGCGGGCGAGAAGCGGCTCGGGCGCACGGATCCGGGCGAAGTCAATTTCGACGAATTCGCCGTAATGCCGGTTTGCTACGCGGGACTGGGCGACGTCATCGGTTCGAGTCCAAACACGCTTTACTGGCTGCTTGCGGGCTTCGTGCTGTTCCGTCTTTTCGACATTTTCAAGCCGCTCGGAATCAAAGAGCTGCAGAAATTCAAAGGCGGATGGGGCGTTGTCGCCGATGATTTCGCCGCCGCCGTGCTGACGTGCCTCTGCCTTTGGTGCGCGCATCTCGGCATAGAGAAATTTCTGTGATTTTTTTTTTGAAAAAAAAGAAAAACGACGCGATGGCGGCACATGAAAAGCGTTCCCGCGACGGGAAAAACTTTCTGCTCGGACTCGGGCTCGACGGGACTGACGGGCAGAAACGCATCACGCGCGCCGAGCGTTTTTCCGTCATCGGCGGGAGCGAGGAAACGCACGAAAAAATGACGGAAACGTTTATCC
>CAZWIK010000049.1:1941-9436 GCA_964633895.1 uncultured Enterobacteriaceae bacterium
TTTTTTTTATTCGGAACGGGAAAGGTCGCCCTTGTCGTTGAACGTGTAGGTTCCGCCCTTCGGGTGTTTCAGCGAGAACGATTCTTTCGTGTCGAAGGCGATTCTGATTTCGTTGCCGGGAATGATGTATCCCGGTTGGATTTTGTTCCCGTCCTGAAGCCGAAATGCTTCGGGCGCACTGATCGCGCCGGTCGCGGGAGCGTATTTGATGGTGACGGAACGCTCGAGCGTTTCCGCGAAAAAGAGCTGCGCCGCGTTGCCGAGGCGTTGTCCGTCGTTGATCATCGCGGTTTGCGCTTGCGCCGCTTGATACTGCGAAATGGCGGGAACGGCGGCAGCAACGACGATGCCGATGAGCACGACGACGATGAGAATTTCAATCAGCGTGAAAGCTTTGCGGGCGGTGGGTTCGCCGCGGACGGGAGAGGCAGTATTCATCGGAACGAGCGGTGTTTTCATTAAATTTTTTGCTACGAAGACTGCGACTACTGTAATGTTCCCGCGCGAAAAGTCAAATTTTCACTCCGCGAAGCCGGATGCGTTTCAACTTGAAATACGTTTGAAGCACGCTGCGGCATTCGTCTTCCATGACGCCGGAGACGACGTTCACGCGGTGGTTTAGCTGCGGTAGCTCGTGCAGCGGGAACGCTCCGCCGAGGCAGCCCATCTTCGGATCTCCCCACGCGAAGACGACGCGCCCGAGCCGAGCCGCGACGCTCGCGCCGGAACACATCGGACACGGCTCCTTCGTCACGTAAAGTGTGCATTCGTTGAGCCGCCAGTCTCCGATCGCGTTCGCCGCCTGCGTGATCGCGAGCATTTCCGCGTGCGCCGTTGGATCGTTCGTCCCGATCGTCCGATTGTGCGCGGACGCGATGACTTCTCCCGCGCGTTCGATGACCGCGCCGACGGGAACTTCGTCCTCTTTCCATGCTTCGAGCGCTTCGTTGAACGCCAGCGACATGAAATAGCGTTCGTCGCGGACGAGCTCCGACGGAAAAATTTTCTGGAAAGGGCAGGTCATTTTTTTTTCGGAAAGAAAAATCGCGCGTCGCGTCAGATTTCTTCGGGAACGCCCGGTTCGAGATTGACGGTTTTGGTTTTAGGCAACTCGATCGCGAATTCTTCCTCGAACCATTCCCGCGCTTCGGGATCGCCGTGCGTGAGAACCGCGACGCGCGGCTCGACGGAATAGACGAATTCCATCATGCGTTCCCGCGACGTGTGCCCGCTGAGGTTGTATTTGGAGACGGTCGCGAGCACGCGGGCGATGTAGTTCATGTCGGCGAAGCGCAACTCGTCGATATTCGTGCGCGTGAGCAGCCTGCCGCCCGGCGTGTCGGGATCGCAGTAGCCGACGAACGCGACGAGATTCCGCGCGTGCCCGAGCATATTCGCCGCGATGTGCCAGGACGGCGTGTGCTCCGTGAGCATTCCGCTCGAAAGCAGATAAATTCCTTGCACGGGAACGTCCGTTCCCGGTTCTTCCCACGCGCGCAGTGCCTGGACGCCGAGCTCTTTCATCAGCGAGCGGTGAAAACGGACGTCGCCCGTCTTTCTCGCCATCGTGTCGAAATAATCGGCGAGGTCTAGCCCGAGTCCCGTGCAGAAAACGGGCGTGTCCTTCGGAATGCGTCCGGCGTTTTTCGCGTTGTTGAAAATGTGGACGAGTTCCTGCATTCGTCCAAACGCGAACGCGGGAACGAGCACGCTGCCGCCGCCAGACAGCGTTCCCGCGACGTCGTTCACGAGCCGTTCGACTTCGGCTTCGCGCGTCGCCTCCTCCGGTTCCGTCGCGCCGCGCGTAGTTTCGAGAATCAGCGTATCGATTTTTTCCTGCGGGAACGCCGCGCCGGCAACGGTTTCCTGATCGTGGAAACAGACGTCTCCGGTGAAAAAGATTTTGCGGTGCCGATATTCCGCCAGGCAACCGACCGCTCCCGCGACGTGTCCGGCGGGATACAGCGTGAACGTGATTTCGTCGTCGTTCTCGTGAAACGTTTTCGAAAGGTGCAACGGGAGCGCGGTGAGCGCGGCGTCCACCGCGTCCAGCTCGCTGTAAGTGTAGAGCGGATACTCGCCGACGTGCAGCTCGTCGCGTTGCCGCTGCATGACGCCGACGCAGTTGCGCAGAATCCGCGTCGCGACGATTCTGCTCGCCGGAGAACACAGCACGCGCGTCTGCGGGTGTTCCCGCAGTAGCACGGGCAGCGCGCCGAGGTGGTCGAGGTGGCAATGCGAGAGAATGACGAAATCGATCGAGAGATCCCGCGCCAGATTCAGCCGCGGGAGCGCTTCCCGCCCGATTTTTTTCGGATGCAGACCGCAGTCGAAGAGAATGCGGAACGGACCGATTTCGGCGAGAAGGCAGTTCGCGCCGATGTCTTTCGCTCCGTTGAGATCCGTGATTTGCATTCGCAAAACCTTATGCGTTCCCGCACCGGAAGTGAAGATTGAAATACCGCTCCCGCGCGCCGAAAGTTTCCGCTTGATAATTTCACGCCGGAAACGGATAATTTCACGCCGTCTTTCCCGCAAAGGGACTTTGAGCTCAGGCTGGTGAAAACCGAAGGAAGATTCCGTCGGTTTTAGAAACCCGACGGTCGGGAACGGTCTGAAAACGAAGAAAGACAACAGATAGAAAAACAGTTAAATGGACAAAAAGTTATTTGTCGGCAACCTCGCGTGGGCGACCACGGAGGACGACCTCAAGGCTTATTTCGGGCAGTTCGGCACGGTTGAATCCGCGGAAGTGCTCCGCGACAGATTCACGGGACGCGCCCGCGGTTTCGCGTTCGTCGTCATGGCGACGGCGGAAGAAGCCCAGAAGGCGATCGAAAATACCGAAGGACGCGAATTTCAGGGGCGTCCGCTCAAAGTGAACATCGCGCGCCCGCACGAAGAAAAAGCCCCGCGTCGCGGGAACGGCGGATTTCGTCCGCGTTTCGGCGGCGGTCGAGGCGGAAATTACGATCGCGGCGGTCGTCACGGCGGCTTCGGCGGCGCGCCTCGGCGCGGTTTCGGCGGCGGCGCCCGCTCGTTCGAGGGCGGCGAGGAACGCTGAGCGATCGGCGTTTTTCAAAAAAGCGTTCCCGTGGGGAAAGATCCTGCGGGAACGCTTTTTTTTCGCGAAAGGGAAAACGGCACCGCGCGTCGCGGGAACGCACTGTCAGCGCGCCATGTCGAATTTGCCACGCCCTTCGAGCCGCACGGATTCCGCGTCGCCGGAATCCGAATTGTAGCGCATGGAAAGTAGCTGCGTGACGCCGCGTTCCTGCATCGTCACGCCGTAAATCGTGTTCGCGGCGGACACGGTGCGCTTGTTGTGCGTGACGACGAGAAACTGCGAGTAGCGCGTGAATTCGCGCACGATGCTCGTGAAGCGACCGACGTTCGCGTCGTCCAGCGGCGCGTCCAGTTCGTCGAGAACGCAGAACGGCGACGGCTTGACCATGTAGATGCCGAAGAGCAGGGCGACCGCCGTCATCGTGCGCTGTCCACCTGAAAGTAGCGAAATGCTGCGCAGCTTCGTTCCCGGCGGGCGCGCGATGATTTCGATCCCGCTGTCCAGAACGTCTTCCGACTGCACGAGCTGAAGGTCGCTCTCGCCGCCGTGGAAAAGCCGCTCGAACGTAAATTTGAAATTTTTGCGGATTTGCTCGAACGTTTCCGTGAAGAGCTTCTGCGAGGTTTCGTTGATTTCGTCGATGGCTTTGACAAGCTCGTTCTTCGAGTTCCACAGATCATCCGACTGCGTTTTGAGAAACGTGTAGCGTTCCCGCAGTTCGGCGTATTCCTCGATCGCCGAGTGATTGACCGCGCCCATCGAGCCTAAGCGATCCCGCAACGATTCGATTTCCCGCGCGATCGGCGGCCAGTCCGTGCCGTCCATCGCGGCGAGGTCCTCCGGCGTCGGGTCTCCGCGTTCCCGCCGCGCCTTCGGACGCGTTTCCGTTTCCGCGCCGTCTTCGTCTTCGAGTTCCTCAAAACGAACCTTCGTCTCGAATTCCTCGTCGGCGAGCCAGAGCTTCTGCTTCCAGTCAATCGTCGTCACGTCGAGCCGATATTCCGCGGCGACTTTTTCGGAAATGAACGCGCATTGCGAAGATTCTTCCGTCAGTTTGACGTCGAGCGCGCTGAGCTGCGTCTCATTTTCCCGAAGCGTTTCGCGTTCGGCGGAAAGCGAGCGGTCGAGCGTTTCCGTTTCCGCCTCGAGCGCGGCGAGCGCGGCGCGTTGCGCATCGAGCGCGCGGGCGGCTTCGGCGATCGTTCCCGCGAGCTGTTCGGCGCGGGAACGCGCGTTTTCCGCCTGTTCACCGAACGCCGCGATCTGCGCGGACATCATGTTTTTCTCGCGTTCCCGCGTGGCGATCTGAGAGGAAATTTCCTCGATTTGCGCGCGCGTTTCCGCGAGTTCGCGTTCGAAAAGTTCGAGCCGCTGTTTTTTTTGCGCGAGTTCGAAACGGATTTCGTTGAGCGCGTCGCGCCCGTCGTCGGAAATTTTTCTCAGTTCTGCGGTTCGCGCTTCCTGCGCGGCGATGCGTTCCCGCGCTTCGGCGATTTCGTTTTCTTTGGCGGCGAGACCCGCCTGCGCTTCCTCCATTCGGACTTTCGCCTGTTCGCGGTTTGCCTCGAATTCCGCGAGAAGATTTTTCTGCCGTGAAATGGCGGCGGCGTTGTCTCCGAGCGATTTTTCCGCCGCGCGCTCGTCCGCCGTGATTTCGGAAATTTCCTGCGCGATCTCTGCCGCGGCGACGCGGAGCCGCTCCGTCTCGACGTCGTTCGCTTCGGTTTCCGCCTGAATTTCCATCGCGCGCTGATTGGCTTCGGTGAGCGCGTCGTTTTCCGCCGTCAGGCGTTCCCGCAGACGGCGGATTTCGTTCTGCCGCTGAAAAACGCTGCCGCTCTGCGCGTTTCCGCCGCCGACGCGCATGAAGCCGCGGCAGTCCGCGGTTTCGCCGTCGAGCGAGGCGACCAGCACGAAATCGAAATCCGGATTTTCTTTGAGAAACGTCAGAAAATCTTCGAGAAAATCGCAAACGAAACAGCCGTCGAAAAGCGCGTTCACGGCGGGCGCGAGCGTTTCGTTTTTCACGGAAAAAAGCGTCCGCGCGGGCTTCAGAAACGCGGGAACGCTCTGCGGCGCGGGAACGCTCCGCCGCCGCCGGATTTCCGCGTCGGCGAGAATCGCCGCGCCGAGCTCCTTTTTCCGAAGCAGATCCGCGACGGCGGGAACGGAAACGGCGCGTCCGAACACGAGCGCTTCCGCCGCCGCACCGAGCAGTGCTTCGAGCGCGGGCGCGTTTTCTTCGTCCGGAATTTCCAGCAGCGAATTGAGCGCGGACGCCGTTCCCGCGGGAAGCGCGTCGCCGAGTTCGCCTTTGAGAATCGCTTTTGCTCCCGCGGAAAAACCTTCGAACTTCGCCAGACTTTGTTCGAGAACGTTGAGCTGCGCGGACGAGCGGGCGACGACGCGGTCGAGCTGCGAAATTTTCTGCTGCTGCTCGCGGAATTGCGCGGCGAGCGTCTTCGCGCGTTCCTGTGCCGCCGAAACTTCCTGCCGCGCGCGCGCATGTTCGGCGCGGCGCATTTCCGCGACCGTGCGGATTTCCGCCGCCCGCATTTCGAGTGCGCGGCGTTCTTCCCGCAGCTGCGCGAGCGCGTTGGCGATTTCCGCGCGGCGGGATTCGGACGTGCGCAGTTCGACTTCGACGTTCGTCACGGTCGCGCGATGACGCGTGATTTCGCCTTCGTTCATCAGCAGCTCTTGGCGTTCCCGCGCGACGGTTCGGCTGAGTTCGTCCAGCTCGCCGAGCAGTTTTTCCAGCTCGTCGCGGCTTTTGCGGTAAGTTTCGTCCGCGCCCTCGACATCGCCGACGTGCTGCCGCTTGTTCGACGCGTTGCCTTGCAGACGCGCTTCCAGCTCGTCGCGGCGCGCGGCGAGAGCGGCGTTTTCCTGCTCGACTTGCGCGATGCGTTCCCGCAGATCGCCCTGACGGACTTCCGCCATCTGAATCTGCGCTTCCGCGCTTTCCTTTTCCGAACGCAGCGCGAACGCCATCTGTGTGCCTTGTTCTATTTTTTGAAAAAGTTCCGCGCGCTCGACTTTCGCCGAAGCGATTTTTTCCTCGCGTTCCCGCAGGGCGGCGCGCTGCGCGGCGACGGTTTCGCGGAGCGTTCCCGCGCGGGATTCCAGCTCCGCGACGGCGGCTCGCCGCTCCGCGTAATGATGCGCGAGCATCGCGAGATCGAGATGCTGCAGACGATGCTGCGTGCGCTTGTAGCGCAGTGCTTTCGCGGCTTGCCTTTTCAGCGAACCGAGCTGGCGGGAAATTTCTTCGATGACGTCCGTTATCCGCGCGAGATTCTGATCGACGAGCGAGAGCTTTCCGAGCGCGTCCCGCCGCTGGGATTTGTAGCGCGTGATGCCCGCCGCTTCTTCGAAAAGCGTGCGCCGCTCGGCGGGATTCGCGGAAAGAATCTGGTCGATCTGCCCCTGCACCATGAACGAGTAGGAAACGCGCCCGACGCCAGTGTCCATGAACAGCCGCTGAATGTCTTTGAGCCGGCAGATTTTTCCATTGAGAAAATAATCCGACGAGTCCTCCCGCGATACGCGGCGCACAATCGAAACTTCGTTGAACGCCGTGCCGAGCTCCTTTTCGCATTCGGCGAAAACGAGTTCGACTTCGCAGAACGGGAGCGGCTTGCGCTTGTCCGTTCCCGAGAAAATGACGTCGTGCATCGAGCCGCCGCGCAACGCCTTCGCGCTTTGTTCGCCCAGCACCCAGCGGATCGCGTCAACGATGTTCGATTTTCCGCAACCGTTCGGACCGACGATCGCCGTGATGCCCGGCTTGAGGTCGATGCGCGTGCGGTCCGCGAAGCTTTTGAACCCGTTGATGACGATTTCTTTCAGATACATTATCAAAAAAAAATCCTATGCCGCCCGCGGAAACGGCGCAAATATGAATTTTCCCAGCCCGTTTTTATGACCGCGACGTGAAGAAAAATGCGCGCGGGGGCGTTCCCGTGGGAATAGGCTTGCGACGCGTTTTTTTTTGCAAAATGCGCTTCGAGAAACGGGACGAAGGTTCCGTTTTTTTCAAGTTTCACCCGATAGGCAAAATGAAAAACATTTCTTCTGAAAAAACGCACCTTCCCGGCACTCGAGCTTCTTCGCTTGCGGGAACGCCGAAAATTTCCGTCGTCATTCCGGTTTACAACACCGAGGCGTTTCTCGCCGAATGCGTCGAAAGCGTTCTCGCGCAGGATTTTCCCGACTTCGAATTGTTGCTGGTTGACGATGGTTCGACGGACGGTTCGGGGAAAATTTGCGATGCGTTTGCCGCGCGCGATCCGCGGGTTCGCGTTTTCCATGAGACGAACGGCGGGGCGAGCCGTGCGCGGAGAATCGGTGTGGAAAACGCCCGCGCCGAGTGGATCGCGTTCGCGGATTCCGACGACCGCCTTGCCGTGCCGAGCGCGCTCTCGG
>CAZWIK010000050.1:0-9354 GCA_964633895.1 uncultured Enterobacteriaceae bacterium
ACGAAAAAAGCCCGCGAATCCTTTGCGGTCCGGATTCGCGGGCAATCTTGAAAATGGTGGAGCCAATCAGGATCGAACTGACGACCTCTTCAATGCCATTGAAGCGCTCTACCAACTGAGCTATGACCCCAAGAAAATCTCGAAGCGAAACAAAATCTTTTTTTCCTGCTGTCGTCAATCCCGAATCTTCCTCGGGACTCTTTTCCGCTTACAGTTCGGCGAAAACGGACGGAAGCGCGGAAACGTCTTTCCCACCGCCCATCGCGAAGTCCGGCTTGCCGCCGCCCTTGCCGCCGAGTTTTCCGCAGAGTGAGGAAACGATTTTTCCCGCCTGTGTGCCCGCCTTGACTGCCGCGGGAGCGCACGCGGCGACGACGGAAACCTTGTCCGCGCCGACGGCGGCTCCGAGAATCACGACTCCGTTTTCTCCGAGCGTTTTGACGAGCTGCGTCGCGATTTCGCGCAGATCGTTTGGCGTTTCTGCGGGAACGACCGCGGCGACCTGTTTCGTCGTTCCCGCGTCTTTCGCTTTTGCGGCGAGCGCGTTTGCGAGCTGCGCGAGTTCTTTCTGTCGCACGGCCGCGAGCTGTTTTTCGAGAGCGGATTTTTCCTCCATCAGCGACTCGAATTTTTTCTGCAGATCGACGATGGGAGTTTTGGTTTTTTCGGAGAGTTTTTTCAGCAGCTGCGTTTCGCCGACGCCGTGCGCATACGCCGCCATTCCCGTGAGTGCCTCGATTCGTCGCACGCCCGCGGCGATTGCGCTTTCGCTGACGATGCGGAAAAGTCCGAGTTCGCCCGTCGCGCGCGCGTGCGTGCCGCCGCAAAGTTCCATCGAGTAGCCGTCGAGAGCGTGAGCGTTCCCGCCGACCTGAATCACGCGAACGACGTCTCCGTATTTGTCGCCGAAAAACTGAATGATGTTTTCGTTTTCCTTCGCCTGTTCGTGCGGGATTTCCGTCCATGAGATTCCGCTGTTCGCGAGAATGAGTTCGTTGACTTTCTTTTCGACTTCGGCGACCTGTTTGGGCGTGAGCGCGGCGGAGTTGAAGTCGAAAGTCAGTTTTTCGTCGGAAACGAACGAACCTTTCTGCGCGACGTCTTTGCCGACGATGCTGTGCAGGGCGAAGTGGAGCAGGTGCGTCGCCGTGTGGTTGCGTTCGATTGCGTGGCGGCGGGTTTCGTCCACGCCGATGGTCGCTTTCGCGCCGACGGGCGGCGGTTCGTCGCCGTCGATAAAATGCAGGAAGACGTTCCCGCTTTTCTGCGTGTTTGTGATTTTCCATGCGCGTCCGCGCGCGGAAAGCGTTCCCGTGTCGCCGACTTGTCCGCCCATTTCCGCGTAGCACGGCGTGCGATCGAGCACGGCGGCGAGCTTGCCTTTGCTGTCCACGATTTCGAGAATCGTCGCTTCGGCGGAAAGCGTTTCGTAGCCGAGGAAGCGCGTTGCGTCCTTCGTTCGGATCTCGGAAAGGGCGACGATCTGTTTTTTCTGCGCGGCGCGTGCGCGTTCCCGCTGTTCGGTCATCAGGGCGTTGAACGCGTTTTCATCGACCGTGTATCCGCGTTCCCGCGCCATGAGATCGGTGAGGTCGAGCGGGAATCCGTAAGTGTCGTAAAGCAGGAATGCCGCTTCGCCGTTGAAGACGTCGGCGAGCTGCGCGCTCACGGTGAGAAAATTCGCGAGCGTGCCCCGGAAGTTTGCGAGCGTTTCCGCGTCGCCGGGTTCGGCGACGAGCGCGTGCGCCGTCGTGTAGAGCGCCTTCGTGTCTGAGCGCGTGAAGATGCGGCGGGAAAGCTCCGTGTTCACGGGTTTGGCGAAAGAGGCGATGTATTTTGCGATGGCGACCGCCATATTGTCTGCGATTTTCGCGAGCGCGGCGTTCCCGCCTTTGAGTGCTTCTTCGGAAAGGCTGAGCGCGTCGGCGATTCCCGCGCGCAACGATTTCGCGGAATTTTTCAGCGCGATGATTTCCTCGAAAATCGCGAGTCCCGCGTCGAGCGTTTTGTTGAACGCTTCTTCTTCGACGCGGATCGTGTCGCGGACGAATTCTCTGCGGGAACGGATTTCCGGGAAAACGTCGCCCATCGTTTCCGCGAGCACGTCCACGAGTTTGTAGAAAAACGGTTCTTTGAAGCCGAGCGTGCGTCCGTAGCGGACGGCGCGGCGGAGAATGCGGCGCAGAACGTAGTTGCGGTCGCTGTTCCCGGGCGCGATGCCGTCGGCGACGGCGAAGGCGAGCGTGCGGATATGGTCGGCGATCACGCGGAACGCGACGTCGATTTTTTCCTGCTCGTTTGCGCCCTGAGTTCCCGCGGTGGGCAGCGTGGACGCGTATTTTTTTCCGGAAAGCTTTTCGATTTCGCGGAAAATCGGGAAGAAGATGTCCGTCTCGTAATTGGAAATCACGCCTGTGAAATCCGTGAAATTTTTCGTGCATTGAATGAGGCTCGTTGCGCGCTCGAGGCCCATGCCAGTGTCGACGTTTTTCGCGGGAAGCGGGGATAATGTGCCGTCCGGATTCGCGTTGTATTCCATGAAGACGAGATTCCAGATTTCCATGCACAGCGGCGATCCCGCGTTCACGAGCGTTCCCGCCGTATCGCCTTTCGGCGTGAGGTCGATGTGGATTTCCGAGCACGGACCGCACGGTCCCGTGTCTCCCATCATCCAGAAATTGTCTTTTTTGTTGCCGTTGACGATGTGGGTTTTTGGATCGAGACCGGCGGCGGAAAAAAGTTTTTCCCATGCGTCATAGGCTTCGCGGTCGAATTCGGCGGGATCGCCTTTCGACTTGTCCGGGCAGTAGACCGTGGCGTAAAGCCGTTCTTTCGGGAATTTCCAGACTTCTGTAATCAGTTCCCACGCCCACGCGATCGCTTCTTTCTTGAAATAATCGCCGTAAGACCAGTTTCCGAGCATTTCGAAAAACGTGTGGTGATACGTGTCCATGCCGACGTCTTCGAGGTCGTTGTGCTTGCCGCCCGCGCGGATACACTTTTGCGTGTCCGCCGCGCGTCGCGTTGGATACGGGCACGGAATTTGTCCGAGGAAAATCGGCACGAACTGGTTCATTCCCGCGTTTGTGAAAAGCAGGTTCGGCGAGTCCGGCATCAGGCTCGACGACGGCACGATCCGGTGATTTTTCGATTTGAAAAAATCAAGAAACGATTGGCGAATTTCGGAGGATGTCATAACAAAAAATTTTAAACGCAAATTTCAATCTTCGCCGCGCGCGGCGTAAAGCGCAAAAACGTTCCCGCGAATAAAAGCCGACGGGAACGCACGAGGGAGCGCGGCGACGAAACAAAATCGCGATGTTTTTTTACTGCGCGAAAAACGATCGCGGATTTTGAAAAAGAACGTCCGCGAAACCCAAAAGGATTTCGCGGACGCCTAGGAATTGAGAAAAAAATTGATGGTGGAGACGATGAGACTCGAACTCACTACCTCGACAATGCGAATGTCGCGCTCTACCAGATGAGCTACGCCCCCAAAGGAAAAATGTTGAGACAAAAGAAATATTTTTTTCGCGAATCCGTCAACACGTTTTTTTCCCGATTGCGAAGAATTTTCTGCACGGGCGCGGCGGCGTTCCCGCGCTTTGGGCGCGCGGCGACGGGAACGCTACTGCGCGGTGGGCGCGAACGGAAAGAAGATCGGAATGAAGATCGTGCCGAGAATCAGAACGATGACGGAGAACGGCACGCCGAGCTTCACGAAATCGACGAAACGGTAGCGTCCGGGACCGAGAACGAGCGTGTTCACGGGCGACGAAATCGGCGTCATGAACGCCGTGGACGCGGCGATGGCGATGCCCATCGCGAACGGGTAGGGCACGATTTCGAGCGATTTTGCCACGGTGATCGCGACGGGAGCGAGAAGCACGGCGGTTACGGTGTTCGACATGAAAAGCCCGACGATCATCGTGAACGCCATCAGCGCGCCGAGAATGACGCGCGGGTTTTCTCTGCCGACGTCGCCGAAAACGTGCATCAGCCCGCCGGTGGCAAGCTCGACGCCGCCGGTCTTTTCGAGTGCGGTTGCGAATGGAATCATGCCGATGATGAGAATCAGGCTCGACCAGTTGATGCAGCGGTAGGCGCGGTCCATGTCGATGCAGCGCGTAGCGAGCAGAAGCAGACAGCCGATCAGCGCGGCGAGCGCGTTCGGCACGATGCCGCTGACCATCAACACGACCATGACGAGCAGGCTGACGAGCGCGTCAACGGCATGTCCGGGAACGACGGTTTTATTTTCGAATTCCACGGGAACGTTCAGCACGATGAAGCTTTTCCGATGAAGTTGAAGCCCGTCCGCCGCCTTCCACGAGCCCGCGAGCAGGAGCATATCGCCGACGCGGAGTTTTTCGTTGATGACGTTCTGCGAAATCGTCTTGTTGCCGCGCAGGATGCCGATGACGCTCATACCGTAGCGCGTGCGAAATTTCGCTTCGAGCGGCGTTTGTCCGTCGAGCGGCGAATCCGGCATGACGGAAACTTCGACCAGCCCGAATTCGCGTTCCGCGTGCTGAAAATATTTTCCGTCGTCGAGTGGAAACAGTTCCAGCCGATAACGCTCGCAGAGGGACTGCGTGTCCGTGTCCTGATTTTCGAAGTCGATGAGCAGTGCGTCGTTCGCGCGGAGCTGCGTGTTGCTCACGGGATCGATGAGCTGGCGGTTCAGGCGTTCCCGCCGCTCGATGCAGACGATGTTCGCCCTGTGTTCGGAGCGCAGCGGCAATTCGCTGATTTTTTTCCCGCAGAACGGCGATTGCGGCGTGAGGACGATCACGGCGTCGCGCCACGTGAGTTCGTAGCGGCTCGCGAGTTCGGAAAACGTCGTTTTCCGCGCCTTGTTTTTCCCCACTTCCGGCTCGTTCGTGCCGAGAAACCGCCGCGCGTAAAGCATGTAAAGAACGCCCGCGGCGAGTACGATCAGCCCGATCGGCGTGAACGCGAAAAACGTGAAGCCTTCAAAATTTTCGCGCGTGAGAATCGAGTTCATCACCATGTTGGGCGGCGTCGCGACGAGCGACATCATGCCGCTGATCAGCCCCGCGAAGCTCAGCGGCATCATCAGTTTTGCCGGAGAAACGTTGATTTTTCCCGCGATGTTCAGAACGATCGGAATGAACAGCGCGACGATTCCCGTGGAACTCATGATCGAGCCGATCAGCGCGACGGCGACCATCATGAACACGATGAGCTTCGTGGCGTTCCCGTCCGCTTTTTTCAGAATCCACGCGCCCACGTCGTTGGAGACGCCTGTGCGCACGAGACCTTCGCCGATGACAAACATCAGCCCGATCAGAATCACGCTCGGATCGCTGAATCCGCTGAACGTTTCCGAGAGCGTCAAAATGCCGGTCAACGGGAGCGCGAGCATCGCCAGCAACGCGACGACGTCCATGCGCGGCTTGTTGATAACGAAAAAGAAAACGCAGACCGCGAGCAACGCCAGCGTGAGAATCAGGTGAAAATCCATTGCTTCAATAAACAACGATTTTCGCGCGACGTGAAGAAAAAAGCTGCGGGGACGCTCCCGCGGGAACGTTTTTCAGCCGTTGCCGTTCAGCTCCGCCATGATTTCTGCGGGAGCGCGGTTTTGTTCGAGCAGCGCTTTCATGCGGCTCATCGTCGGCGCGGCGTGCGTGAAAAATTTTTTGTAGGCGGCGCAGAAATAATTCAGTCCGCGTTCCCCGTCCGGCGCGTAGAGGAAGCGGTGCTTCGGGCATTCTCCGTTGCAGGCGAAGCGCACTCCGCATTTCCTGCACACGCGCGGGAGCGCGGAGGATTTGAGTTCCCCGAACTTTTTCTGCGCGGGAGCGTCGGCGAGTTCCGCGAGATTTTTTTCCAGAACGTTGCCGAGCCTGTATTCGGGATAGACGAAATGGTCGCAGGAAAAAACGTCGCCGTTGTGTTCGATCGCGAGCGCGGCGCCGCATTTTTCGCGGAAAACGCAGAGCGGCGCGGGAACGCCCGCCCACGCGCAGAGCGCGACGTCGAAGAGCTGCACGAACGTTTTCCCGACGTCGCGCCGCACCCACGCGTCATAAATCGCGCAGAGAAAATCGCCGTAATCGGACGGGCGAACGGACCACGGCGTGACGAGCGGATCGCCGAGCGTTCCCGCCGCGAGATTCGGCGGCGAAGCGAAGCGCATCGGCGCGTTCGATGGCTGAGCCGGACGCTCGACGAGCGGAATAAACTGAATGAAGCCGGAGCCGCATTCCCGCAAAAATTCGTAAACTTCCAGCGCGTGGTGGACGTTGTGGTCGCCGACGACCGTCAGCGTGTTGAATTCCGCGCCAAAACGCTTCAGCCGGTTCATTCCCGCGAAAACGAGATCGAACGACGGCGTTCCCGCGCGCGTCCGCCGCCGCGCGTCGTGGAGTTCACGCGGTCCGTCGATGCTCAGGCCGACGAGAAAGCGGTTTTCGGCGAGAAATTCCGCCCATTCGTCGCTGATGAGCGTGCCGTTGGTCTGGAACGCGTTTTCGATTTTTTTGCCGTCGGCGTATTTTTTTTCCAGTGCGAGAACTTTTCTGAAAAAATCGATTCCGAGCAGAGACGGTTCTCCGCCTTGCCAGACGAACGAAACTTCGGGAACGTCCTGCGCGGCAATGTAGTCGCGGATGAATTTTTCGAGAACGTCGTCGCCCATGCGCGGCATTTTTTCCTCGGCGTAGAGTCCCTGTTTTTCGAGATAATAGCAATAGGTGCAGTTCAGGTTGCACAGCGCGCCGACGGGCTTCGTCATGACGCTGAATGCGCGTGGCGGGAGCGGCGTTTTTCTTTCGGATTTCATCGGCGGGGCGGGGGAACGGATTTTCAGAAAAAAACGCGTTCCCGGAAATTCGTCGCGGGAACGCGTTTTTTTTTCGTCGAAGCGGGGTGCTTATTTTTTCGAATCTTCGATGACGGCTTTCGCGTCGGCGGAAAGTGCCGCCTGTTCCGCAGCCTTTTCCGCCTTGAGGAATTCTTCTTCGTTGACCAGCGTGTAGAGCTTGGATTCTTCGACTTCCATGAGGTAGTTGCGGGCGAGCGAGAAGCCGTAGCGCTTCGTCATTTCCTCGTTGTTTTTGACGAGAACCTGCTCCGCGTTTTTCATTTCCTCTTCGATTTTCGCTTTCTGCTCGCCGCTCGCCGCGTCAGCCGCCTGCTTCATTTGCACGAGCTGGTTGCGCTGCGTCTGCACGAGCTGGACGTTGCGGCGGAAATTGTTGTTTTCTTCGACGCCCGGAATCACGGCGATCAGGCGATATTTGTCGTCGCCCTTGACGAGAAGGTCTTCCGGTTTGGTTTCAGGATCTTCCTTGGCTTTTTTGTATTCTTCGTCGGTGAGCTTGATGAAAATGCGAGTTTTCTCGATCGCGTGAATGTATTTGCGGGTGAGGGAATAGCCGTAGGCTTTTGCCATTGTCGCGTTGTCTTCGTCGAGTTTTTTCGCGGCGGCTTCGATTTCTTTCGTGAGACCGTCGCGCGTTTCCTGCGAGGAGACGATTTTGCGGGCTTCGTCGAGAATGGCGATCCGCTGGCGTTGCTGGTTCACGAGATTGACGTTCTGCATGAACTGACGGTTTGCGTCAACGGTGCTGATTGTCGAGACGTGAATGAATTTCTGTCCGTTCTGTTCGATGAAATCGAGCTTGGAAGAAGTGGCGTTTGGCATAGATTTGGTGTTGTTATCGTTTTGAAAAATGGCGTCGTCGTCTGCTTCGGCGTATGCGAAAAGGGTGAACGCGGCAAGGGCGAGGGCGGAAACTATTTTCTTTGTCATAAATTTTACGGAAATAAATTTAAGTGGGAACAAACAGTGTCGCTTCGGGGCGGAAAAGACAAGAAAAAACGCGTTTGGCGTTCCCGCGCGGGAACGTCGGAATTTTCAGTCTGTGAATTTTTTTGCATCGCGCGGGAAAACTTCGCGCTGCAATATCTGCATTTTCTGTTTTTATGGATGTTTTACGAATCAGGGGCGGCAACGCGCTGCACGGAGAAGTCGCCGTCGGCGGCGCAAAGAACGCCTGTCTGCCGCTCTTGGCGGCGACGCTGCTGACGGACGAGCCTTGCGTTCTGCGCAACGTGCCCGACTTGAGTGACTCGCGCTTCATGCTGGAAATTCTTCGGCATCAGGGCGCGGAAGTCGTTCCCGCGGGAAAAAACGCGTGGCGCGTCACGGCGGGAACGATTCAGCCGAAGACGCCGTATGAGCTTGTGCGCAAGATGCGCGCGTCGATCTGCGTGATGGGCGCACTTCTGGGACGCCTGAAATACGCGGAGATTCCGCTGCCGGGCGGATGCGTCATCGGGCAGCGTCCGATCGATCTGCACATCAAAGGGCTGAAGAAACTCGGCTGCTCGATTGAAAATCAGGCGGGCGTGATGCGCATCGACGCGTCGCGTTCCCGCGGCGCCTACGTTTTTCTCGGCGGACGCTACGGCAGCACGAACACGGGAACGTCGAACGTGCTGATGGCGGCGGTGCTTTCGCCCGGGATCACGCGCATCGACAGCGCCGCGTGCGAACCGGAAGTGCAGGATCTTTGCCGAATGCTCGTCAAAATGGGCGCGAAGATTTCCGGCATCGGTTCGCCGACGCTGCGGATCGAGGGCGTCGAAAAACTTTCCGGTTGCGAATACTCCGTGATTCCCGACCGCATCGAGGCGGGAACGCATCTGCTCTGCGGCGCGATCACGCGCGGCGACGTTACCGTGCGCGGTGCGCTTTCCGAGCATCTCGGCGCGTTTCTCGACAAGATGGACGAAGCGGGCATTCCGATCGAGACGATTTCTTCGACGGCGGTCCGCGTGCGCGGCGATCTCGTGAAGGATTTTCGCCCGATCGACATCGTGACGCTCCCGCATCCGGGATTTCCGACAGATTTGCAGGCGCAGTTCACCGCGCTACTCGCGCTCGCGCCCGGAATCAGCATCATCACCGAACGCATTTATCCCAACCGCTTCATGCACGTTCCCGAACTGCTCCGCATGGGCGCGGACATTTCGACCGAGGGACCGAGCGCAATCGTCAAAGGCGTTCCCGCGCTCTCTGGCGCGCCCGTGATGGCGTCCGACCTGCGCGCGTCCGCCGCGCTCGTACTCGCCGGGCTCGCCGCCTCCGGAGAAACTTGGGTGCAACGCATTTATCATCTCGACCGCGGCTACGAAAAATTTGAAGTTCAGCTTGCGCGGCTCGGCGCGGACATCGAGCGTCTGCACGACACCGACATGCCGAGCGAACTCCGCGATTCCTGAACCGTTCCCGCCGCGCGCAGGCAAAATAACGCGGGGAGCGATTGAGGAATCCTACCTAAATATTGTTTAGATAGCGATCCCTTTTGAATAACGAGC
>CAZWIK010000051.1:0-9255 GCA_964633895.1 uncultured Enterobacteriaceae bacterium
ACCGCCTGCCACTGTCCGCCAGATGAAACATTCACTGACGGCATAAAGTTCCAGCGGAAACCGCTCACCTGATAACTGTTCGTTATATCCGCGGTATAGTCGGTGGAATCGGCGGACGAAGACTTGTAGACGCTTGCGACGCTGAAATCGATTGCCGAACCATATGCTGTCGCGCTTCCGGCGCCGTCTTGTCCGAAGCTTGTGGTGATTACGGGATCGTCCGTCGCTGCGCTTGCGAGCGCGGTTGAAGCGGCGAGAAACGCCGCGACTGAGATTAACTTTTTCATGATTTTGGTGTGTTATCCTTTGTTTACTTTTGTTTTTTGAAAGCTTCGTCGATGTTTGAAGTTCTCAAAGAAATCAAGCCGCGGAAACCATTCCCGCGAGAACTGTCTCAATTTCGAAATGCCATTTTGCAAAAAAAAAACGGTTGGCAAGACCGTTTTTCCGTTCCCGCATATTTTTTCTGCGTTCCCGTTAAAAGAAAAGCTTATGAGCTTAACAGATTAAAAGTTTAATCGCGCTCCGCGAGCGGCGAGACCTTTTGAAAAAACGCGCAAAAAAAAAGCGTTCCCGCGCGGGAACGGCTTTTGTCGCGCGGGAACGCCCGAACTTCAAACAAAATCTTTTTTGCTTCGTTTACGCCCTGCGGGAACGGCGGCGATTTTTCAATTGATGTCGCCGAGATAGCGCGGCTCGATGTCGAGCGTGCCGTCGTCTTTCAAAAACGTTTTGAACACGGACGGGAACAGGCGTGCGCCGCGCAGTTCCGACAGCGGAATCCACGTGAAGCCCACCTGCCGCTTGTCTTCCTCGAAGCCGTGACCGAGGTTGTCGGCGTTTTCGATTTCACAGGAAAACACGACTTCGACCTGATGAAACGCCTTGTGGCGCGCGCGGAATTCGTGGTTTTTCCCGATGTATTCACGAATGTAAAGCAGCTTGCCTGGGCGCACGGCGATCCCGAGCTCCTCCGCGCATTCCCGCCGCACGGTTTCCGTGAGCGTCTCGCCGTGTTTCTGCCCGCCGCCCGGCAGAATGTAGAACGGTCCAGAATCGTCGCGCAAAATCACGACGAGCAGCTTTCCTTCGCAGACGATCACCGCCCGCGCCGCGACGCGGATCGGGTTCTGCGGCGGGAACGTTTTCTTCTTCTTCTTTTCGGAAGGAAAACTGCGGGAAAAGGAATTCATCGGGTGATGGGTGGGGGAGATTTCCAAGCGGCGGGAACGCGCCGGATGCCGACCGAAGTCTTTCGCAATCCGGAATCCGCACACCGACGCTCGGGAACGTCAGCGGACGCCGCGGGAACGCGCGCGCCGTCAGTCGTCGAGCAGACCGTCGGCGATGTCGTCGTTCGAGTGAACCGCCTTCACGTCGTCAAGCTCTTCGAGCGCGTCGATGAGTTTCTGGACTTTTTTCGCCGTGTCCGCGTCGGAAATCGGCACTTCGATGTTCGGCAGATAAACGAGGTCGGACGATTCGCATTTGATCTGCTTGTCGTCGAGCGCTTTCGCGACCGCGTCGTAATCGCCAATCGCCGTGATGACTTCGAAAAAGTCGCCGTTGTTCCTGATGTCTTCCGCGCCCGCTTCGAGCGCGAGCTCCATCAGCTCGTCCTCGCCGATCGCGTCGGCGGCGATGATGATTTGCCCCTTGCGCTGGAAAAAGCTCGTGAGCGCGCCGGAGCTGGCGAGATTCCCGCCGTTTTTCGCGAACGCGTTGCGGACTTCGCCGATCGCGCGGTTTTTGTTGTCCGTCGTGACTTCGACGATCAGCCCGACGCCGCCCGGCGCGTAGCCCTCGTAAAGCAGTTCTTCGTAAACGAGCCCCGGCAGCTCTCCCGTGCCTTTCTTGATGGCGCGGTCGATGTTGTCGGACGGCATGTTCGCGGCGCGGGCGCGAAGCAACACGGAGCGCAGACGCACGTTCCCGTTCGGATCGCCGCCGCCGGCGCGCGCGGCAAGCGTGATTTCCTTGGCGAGATTGCTGAAAATCTTGCCGCGTTTCGCATCGATCGCGCCTTTGTGGCGCTTCGTCGTCGCCCATTTACTGTGTCCAGACATACGTAGTGAATTTGTGCAGATTAAAAATTAAACGGAACGTTTATAAAGCGTTCCCGCAGACGTCGCGAGAAATTTTTTGCGGACGAAAATTTTTCGCAAAGGCGGCGCGGCGAAAGCCGCTTTTCTTTTTTTTTTCGGGAACGCGGCGAAAGCCGTTTTTCTTTTTTCGCGTTCCCGCGAAAAAAAAGCTTATGAGCTTAACAGCTTAAAAGTTTGGTTGCTCCCGCGAGCGCGAGACCTTTTGAAAAAATGCAAAAAAAAGCGTTCCCGCTCAAAAAAAACGTTCCCGCGCGAAAGGACGCGCGGGAACGCCAAACTTCAAACAGGTTTCACACAACAAAACCAGAAATGCTTATTTCGCGCGGGAACGTCGGCGACGGCGCGCCGCAACGAGCGCCAACGCACCCACGCCCGCGAGCAAGCCGAACGTGCTCGGTTCCGGAATCACGAGTGACGAGGCAGTTTGAAACGCGATCGCCGCATCATCGGTACTAGAATAGCAAGAATCATCGGTCCAGCCGATGAATTGCGTGAGCGCCTCCGCTGCTACCGCGCTGATCGTTATCGTGTTCGGTAAGCCAATGTCGCCTTTCAGACCTGTATTAGACCAATAGGCATCTGAATTCTGATAAAAACGAGATCCATTATGGGAGAACGTGAAAAGCACCGTCTGCACGCCAGTCAGAGCGGGATTAGCACTAAGTATCGGATTATAAGCCGCAGTGCCCCACCAACCACATAGTTGACCGGACGTATTTAGCCCGACTCCAGTGACCGTGCTCGTGCCCGTCGTAACCAGTTGTGTAGCTGCGGAAGGCGCAGTAATTTTATCGAAATCGAACGTCAGCGCGAACGTGAACGTGGAACGAGTGACATTTGAGTCCGTCCTCTGGGCTGCCCAGTGGGCGTCATCTAGCGTGAGCGTGATCGAGCCGTCTTCCGCTTTCTTTACCGTCAGCCCGTCGGAAACCGCGTAGCCAGAATCAGTAGTGGCATACCAGCCGACGGCTTCGTCCTGCGTGTAGCCGGCAAAAGCGGTCGCCGCCGCAGAGAGCATTGAAACGACAATGGGGAATGTCTTTTTCATTGGATCTTTGATTTTTTTGGGTTTTAAAAGTTTTTTGAATTTTTCAAAAGAAACCGAGACGGCGGAAGCCGTTCCCGCGCAAAACTTCCCGATTTCGAAAAGGCATTTTGCAAAAAAAAACGCGACGCAAGCCTTTTTTCGCAAAAACATTTTTTCCCGTTCCCGCGCAAAAAAGACGGCTTTCGCTCCCGCGGGATCGCGGTTTACGCGCCGCGCCGCCGGAGTGAGTTTTTTTTCGTTCCCGCGAGTTCCGCCGCGCTTTTCAAAATTGCGTTCCCGCGGGAACGCGGGTAAATTGCGCGCTTTCATTTTTTTTTCTCAAAAAAATTCCACAGACTTATGTGCGCCAAAGCTGCAAAGAACGCAATCTCGCCGCGTCGGGAAGAAGATTATCCCGAGTGGTATCAGCAGGTCGTGAAAGCCGCGGACCTCGCCGAAAACTCGCCGGTGCGCGGCTGCATGGTCATCAAACCGTGGGGCTACTCGCTCTGGGAAAACATTCAGCGCGCCCTTGACGCGATGTTCAAGGCGACCGGGCACGTGAACGCCTATTTTCCGCTGTTCATTCCGAAGAGTTTCATCGAAAAGGAAGCCGAACACGTCGAAGGTTTCGCGAAGGAATGCGCCGTCGTCACGCATTCGCGCCTTGCGGCGGACGAAAACGGGAAGCTCGTTCCCGCGGGCGAGCTCGAAGAGCCGCTCATCGTGCGCCCGACGTCGGAAACGATCATCGGCGCGACGTATTCGAAATGGGTGCAGAGTTACCGCGACCTGCCGATTCTCGTGAACCAGTGGGCGAACGTCGTCCGCTGGGAAATGCGCACGCGGCTTTTTCTGCGCACGGCGGAATTTCTCTGGCAGGAAGGGCATACCGTTCACGCGACTGCCGAAGAAGCGGAAGCGGAAACGCGGAAGATGCTCGACGTCTACGCGGATTTCGCGGAAAACTTCATGGCAATGCCCGTCATCCGCGGACACAAAACCGCTTCGGAACGCTTCCCCGGCGCGGTCGACACGCTCTGCATCGAAGCGATGATGCAGGACAAAAAAGCGCTGCAGGCGGGAACGTCGCACTTCCTCGGACAAAATTTCGCCAAGAGCTGCAACATTCAGTTTCAGAACGAGGCGGGAACGCTGCAACACGCGTGGACGACGTCGTGGGGCGTTTCGACGCGGCTCATCGGCGGCATGATCATGACGCACGCGGACGACGACGGAATGGTCGTCCCGCCGCGCCTCGCGCCGCAACACGTCGTCATTCTCCCGATTTACCGCGATCCCGCGCAGCGTAGCGACGTGTTCGCCTACTGCGAATCGCTGAAGAACGAAATCGCGGCGCAGCGCTACGACGGACGGCCGATTCTCGCTTCCGTCGACGACCGCGATCTGCGCGGCGGCGAAAAAACGTGGGGCTGGATCAAGAAAGGGATTCCGCTGCGCGTCGAAGTCGGCTCGCGCGACATCGCCGAGGGAAAAGTCTTCGTCGGACGCCGCGACACCGGAGAAAAAACCGCGTTCCCGCGCGCGGAATTCGTCGCGACGCTCCCGCAGAAATTGCAGGAAATCCAAGACAATTTGCTCGCCCGCGCAAAAAAATTCCGCGCCGACAACACGCGCGAAATCGATTCCAAGGAAGAATTTTACGCGTTTTTCACGCCGAAAAACAAAGAAAAGCCGGAGATTCACGGCGGCTTCGCGCTGTGCCACTGGAACGGCTCGCCGGAAGTCGAAGCGAAAATCAAGGCGGATCTGAATGTCACAATCCGTTGCGTTCCGCTCGACGACGAAGCGTTCCCGCCGACGCCCGGCGTCTGCCCGTTCACGGGCGAGCCGTCGCCGCGCCGCGTCGTTTTCGCAAAATCTTACTGAGCCCGCGGGAACGCGGAAAATCTCGGCGCACGATGTATAAAAAATTTTTCAAGCGCGCGATCGATTTTTCGGCGGCGGCGGGAGTGACGCTCGTTTTTTCGCCGATTCTCATCGCCGTTTCCGTCGCGCTGCATTTCGCGAACAAGGGCGCGGGCGTGTTCTTCACGCAGGAGCGCCCGGGCAAAAACGGAAAAATTTTCCGCGTCGTCAAATTCAAGACGATGACGGACGAACGCGGCGCGGACGGCGAGCTGCTCCCGAACGAGCAGCGCATCACGGCGGTCGGGCGTTTTCTGCGCTCGACTTCGCTCGACGAGCTTCCGCAGCTTTTCAACATTTTGCGCGGCGATATGTCGATCGTCGGACCGCGCCCGCTGTTGCCGGAATATCTGCCGCTTTACTCGCGGGAACAGGCGCGGCGGCACGAAATCCGCCCGGGCGTTACCGGCTGGGCGCAGACGCACGGTCGCAACGCCATTTCGTGGAAAAAGAAATTCGAGCTCGACGTCTGGTATGTGGACAACGTCTCGTTCGCGCTCGACGTGAAAATTCTTTTTCTGACCGCGCTGAAAGTGCTGAAGCGCGAAGGCGTCAATCAGTCCGACGCGCCCGGCGGCGAAATCACGATGCCGAAATTCGACGGCACGAACTGACCGTTCCGGCGTTCCTGCGGCGGTTTTTTTTCGGGCGACAAAAAGAGCGTTCCCGCGCGGGAACGCCCTTTTCGCGTTTGGCGGACGCGCCGGCTCGAGGCATTTTATTTCTCGTCCGAAGCCGAAGAAATGCCGTGCAGGACGTTGATCGCGTTCCAGTCCGGATCGCGACCGACGAAATCGCGGAAAAGCACGTCCGCGTCCTCGGTGTCGCCTTTTTCGAGAATTTTTTTGCGGTAATCCATGCCTTTGTCGTAATTCAGCGTGCCGTCTGGGTTGCGGAACACGGAAGCGAACGCGTCCGATTCCAGCGCCTCCGCCCACTTGTAGGAATAATAGCCGGACGCGTAGCCGACGGGATCGCGGAACAGATGCGTGAAGCGGGAAAGGTTTGTGTTCGGCACGGGATTCTGCGCCCACGAATACGGTTCCGTGATGTCGATGCCGATTTCGTTCACGCTTTTTTCGCTTTTAAGCACGTCTGCGACGTTCGAGTGCAGATAAAGATCCGCGTAAGCGAAGCTAAGCTGGCGCGTTTGCTGATACGCCGCCTGATAATTCCGCGCGCGGATCATTTTTTCGAGAATTTCCTGCGGGAGCACTTCGCCCGTCTTGTAGTGTTTGGCGAAAGTTTTCAGCACTTCCGGCTCCCACGTCCAGTTTTCGTTCAGCTGGGACGGGAACTCGACGAAGTCCCACGCGACGCTCGTGCCGTTGAGCGCGGGAATTTCGGCGTTCCCGAGCAGGTGGTGCATCAAATGCCCCATTTCATGGAAAATCGTTTCGACGTCGTAGTGCGTGAGCAGCGCGGGATCGTCGCCGACCGGCGCGGTCATGTTCCCGCAGACGAGACCGTAGTTGATTTCGCCGCGGGAACGGTCGCCGGCGAAGCAGGGATTCATCCACGCGCCGGAGCGCTTGGATTCGCGCGGATACCAATCCGTGTAGAACACGCCGAGCTTTTTACCCGTCGCCTCGTCGTAAAGCGAGTAATATTTCACGTCCGGATGCCAGACCTCGATCGTTCCCGCGGGAGCGCTTTCGCCCGAACCCGGCGCGATGAAGACGGTTTTTTCTTCTTCGAAGCGAATGCCGTAGAGCCGTTCGAGCAGCGAGAACAAGCCGTCCATCACCTGATTCATCGGGAAATACGGCTTCACGGAATTGGAATCGAAATCGTAGCGCGCGGCGCGCATTTTTTCCGTCCAGAAAGACAGATCCCACGGCTTGAAATCGCCGCCGTCGTATGCGGGATCGTTCTCTTTGCGGAACGCTTTCAACTCGGCGTATTCGCGGTCGAACGCGGGCTTCGTCTTTTCATGAAGCTCCTTGACGAAATCCAGCGCCTTTTGCCCGTTTTTCGCCATGCGGCGTTTCAGCACGAGATCTGGAAAATTCTTTTCGCCGAGAATTTCCGCCTCGCGCTGGCGAAGCTCGAGAATGCGGCGCATGAGCTGCGAATTGTCGTATTCGCCGCCGAGGCAGAGCGAATTCGAGCCTTCCCAGATTTCTTTGCGGAGCTGCTCGTTTTCCAGATATTTGAGCGCGGGAACGTAAGACGTGATCTGCAACGTGAACAGCCACGCCGGTGCTTCGTCCGTCGCGAGGTTCGCTTTCTTCGCCGCGTCGAATGCCGCCGCCTTTTCGGATTCCGGCAGACCGGCGAGCAGCGACTCGTCCGTCACGAGCTTGCGAAACGCGTTCGTCGCGTCGAGCACGTGCTGCGAGAACGTCTGCGTGATCGTCGTCAATTCCTTGGAAATTTCCGTCAGTTCCTTTTTTTGTTCCGCGGGAAGGTCCGCCCCGCCGTCGCGGAAACCGTCCACGACCTTTTGCAGATAACGCTTTTTCTGCGGCGAAAGATTTTTCGCTTCGTCCGTTTCCGAATACGCCTTGATCACCTTCCAGAGGCGGGAATCCAGCCCCGTCTTCGTTTCGTATTCCGAAACTTCCGGCAGAATTTCCGCGTAAGCCTTACGGAAATCGTCGGACATCGAAACGTTTTCGAGATGCGTTACTTTTCCCCAGACGAAATCGAATTCCGACGTGTTGTCCCAAAGCGCGCCCACCGTATTTTCGTAAGTCAGCGCGCCGGGAACGTCCGTCGGGAGCGACGCAATTTTCTCGATGTTCGCGCGGGCGCGGTCGAGCGCGACGCGCATGTCGGGAACGATTTTGTCCGGCGTCAGCTGCGACCACGCGATTTCGAGCGAAGGATTCAGAAAGGGATGCGCCGCCCAAATCGGCTCTTCCGCGGGAACGCTCTGCGCCGCGCACGGGCTTTCCGCCGCACCGCATTTGGAATCGACGGCACCGCAGGAGGCGAGGAACGGGCAGACCGCCAAAGCGGAAAAAATAATCAGAGAATTTTTCAGTTTCATGGTCTCGCATCCTACAAAAAAAAATCCGCCGCCCGCAAAGCAAAAAATCCCCGCGTCCGCGCCGCGTTCCCGCGCGCTTGTTTTCTCGGATTTTTGTCGCTCGCGGGAGCGGTTGAAACTTTTTTTGCGTTCCCGCGAAAAAACGCTTGCCAAGCGTTTTTTTTTTGCAAAATGCCTTTTCGAAATTGGGAAGTTTTGCGCGGGAACGGTTTCCGCCGTCTCGGTTTCATCAAAAATACTTAGACAAACGTTTTATCGAAGAAAAACATCATGAAAAAATTCATCACGACAATCACGCTCTTCGCCGCGGGAACGGCTTTCGCCGCGGCGGGAGATTATTCGACGACGCTTACCTCCGGAACAAGCGGCAACGGGAACTACTACGGGTTTTGCCTGAAGCTGACCGATTCGTTTCTGACGACGACCCCGGAAGGCGTCACGCTTCCCGATATGCTCGTTCTCGATTCCGTTTCGCTTCTGACGAGAACTTCGGGCGACGAGGTCGGAAATACCGCATATCTCGCGCTTTACGAATACACCGCGGACTCTACGACGGGAACGTTCGTCGCCGTGTCGACCAACCAGCAGACCTCGAATACGAACAACGCGACACTGACGTTCAATTTTTCGTCGGGCTTGCAAATCAGCTCGGAAAAGCAATATCAGTTCATGTTCGTCAATAGCAACACCGCCATTAGCTCGTTTGGAGAGTATCAGGCCGCGGCGGTTCAACTTTCGCTCAACGTCTTGCAGCAAAGCTCTCTTTCGCAAGGTGACGGAACGTATAAGAGTAACGAGATCAACTCTTGGGAAGGCATGTATATTCCGAATGTGACCATCGTGACGTCGACGATTCCGGAGCCGAGCGCGTTCGGCTTGCTCGCGGGCGTGGGCGCGTTGGCACTCGTTGCGGCGCGTCGCCGTCGCCGTTCCCGCGCGAAATAAGCATTTCTGGTTTTGTTGTGTGAAACCTGTTTGAAGTTCGGCGTTCCCGCGTGTCCTTTCGCGCGGGAACGCTTTTTTTTGCGCTCGGGGCATTGACGCTCGCGGAGCGATTAAACTTTTAAGCTGTTAAACTCATAAACTTTTTTCGCGGGAACGCGGAAGAAAAATTGCGGGAGCGGTTGAAACTTTTTTTTTGTTTTCGGGGCATTGACGCTCGCGGAGCGATTAAACTTTTAAGCTATTAAACTCATAAG
>CAZWIK010000052.1:0-8893 GCA_964633895.1 uncultured Enterobacteriaceae bacterium
GCGCTCGCGGAGCGATTAAACTTTTAAGCCGTTAAGCTCATAAGCTTTTTTTTCGCGCGGGAACGCTTTTTTTGCGCGGAAATTTTTTTACGAATAGCCCCACGAGGCGGGATCGAGCGCGAAGAGACGCGAGAGCAGGGCGTAAAGTTCGGGGTGCGCGCGCTTCATCGCGGTGGATTTTTCGAAAAACGCTTCGACGCTCGTCGCAAAAAACTCGGCGGGATTTTCCGCGCCGTATTCGTCGATGACCGTTCCCGCGTCGCCGGCGAGCAGCCGCGCGCGTTCTTTTTCCGAAACGGTTTTCCACGCGTCCGCGTCGGCGGAATCGGCGAAGGGCGGACAGCCGCCGGCGATTCCGTCGTCCGCGTCGAGCTGGTGCGCGAATTCGTGAATGACGACGTTCTGTCCGTTCCCGTGCAGTGCGGCGTCGCGCAAAATGCGGCGGCGGGAAAAGACGACGCTGCCGAAAGTCCACGATTCGCCGTCGCGCCGCTCGCGTTCCCGCCGCACGCCGCCGACGTTGCCACCCTCGGTTTCTTCCTCGGCGTCCGCGTCGGCGGGCGCGGAAAAGGCTTCGGGATAAACGAGCACGGAATGCAGCGTGCGCCACGCTTCGCCGCGACGGTTCATCACGAGCAACGAAGCGTTTCCGGCGACGGCGAGTGCGATGTCGTCGGTGATTGCCGGCAGACCGCCGCAAGGCTCGAACGTTTTTTCGGACAAAAATTCTTTGACGCGGCGGCGGAATTTTTCGCGGAGTTCGTCCGGCAGGAACGCGCTCGCGGGAACGTTCCGGCGAAGCAGGCGTTCCCAGTTTTTCGGGAACGGCGCGTCGAAAAATTTTTTCCGTCGGGCGCGTTCCCGAATCAGCAGGAACGCGAATCCGGCGACGAGCAACGCGGCGCAGGCGAGGAAAATTTCCGTCATCGCGCGTCGTCTTTCCCGCGTTTCGCGGCGGCTTCGCCGTTGAGGGCGCGGCAGATCGGGCAGGTGTGTCCGTCGCAGCCGCGCGCGGTGCAGTGTTCCCGCCCGTAGTAGATGATCTGAAGATGCAACTTGTTCCAGCGTTCCCGCGGGAACGCTTTTTTCAGATCCGCTTCGGTGCGTTCGACGTTTTTCCCGGAGGAAAGTTTCCAGCGGGCGGCGAGCCGGTGAATGTGCGTGTCGACGGGAAACGCGGGAACGCCGAACGCCTGCGACATGACGACGGACGCGGTTTTGTGCCCGACGCCGTCGAGTGCTTCCAGATCTTCGAAGCTCGCGGGAACGCGTCCGCCGTGCTTTTCCGCGATGACCTTCGAGAGCGAGACGATCGCGCGGGATTTTCTCGGCGAAAGCCCGCAGGGGCGAATGATTTTTTCCACGGCTTCCGGCGCGAGCTTCGCCATCGCTTCCGGCGTGTCGGCGAGCGCGAAGAGCGCGGGCGTGACTTCGTTCACGCGCTTGTCCGTGCACTGCGCGGAAAGCACGACGGCGACGAGCAGAGAGAACGCGTCCTTGTGTCTTAGCGGAATAGGCGTTTCCGGGTAAAGTTCGTCCAGCGTCCGCATGATGAACTGCGCTCGGTCTTTTTTCGTCATGGCGAAACATTTTGCGTCCGCGCGGCGTTTCCGCAACGGGAAAAAACGGGAAACGGAGCTTGAAAAGGCAACTCCGTTGCGTTCAAATTTCCCGCAGACCGCCGCCCCGATGTCCGATCCGTTTCAAAACAATGCTTCCTCCAAGTCTCTGTCGGCAGAAGATTTGCGGGCGATGGCGCGTCGGCACGGCGTGATTCTGAAAAAATTCCGCATGAGGCGGGAACGCGAGCTTGCGGCGCGCACGCAACAGGCGATGGCGTATTCGATGGCGCGCCAAATGGCGGCGGCGATGATGACCGTTTCGCGGGAACGCGCGGATTTTTCTGTCTCCTCTTCGAAAAACGTTTCCGCGGGAACGCCCGCCGCGCCGAAAAAAGTCGCCGACGAATCGCATTTCGTCGCACCGAAACAGACGCGTGTGGCGATTTTTCTGCGAAAAATCGGCGGCACAGGACTCGCGTTTTCGCTCGCTTTTCACGCCGTTCTGATTATCTGCGCGCTGTTTTGTGTCGTCTCGGTCTACGTCGCGCCACCGAAGGTCGAGCCGACGTTTTTCTCGACGGGAAGCGGCGGCGGGCGCGGTGGAGACCGTCCGTCCTACGCGGACGTGCAGGCGTCGCGGAAAAGCCGCGCGGGCAGAATCGGCGCGGGAGCGCAGGCGCACAAAATCGTTTCGTCGGCGAAATCGTCGCGCGTGGTTTTGCCCGAAATTCCGCAGCTCCCGCAGGCGGCGTTGCCGTCGGGCGAATTCGCGTCGATGAACCTGCTCCGCAGTTTGGGTTCGACGGGAGAGCTTTCGAGCGGCGCGGGCGGCGGCTTGGGCGGAGGCGTCGGCGCGGGGCTCGGCGCGGGCATCGGG
The DNA here is from genome assembly GCA_964633895.1 of uncultured Enterobacteriaceae bacterium. Classification (GTDB taxonomy): domain Bacteria; phylum Verrucomicrobiota; class Verrucomicrobiia; order Opitutales; family UBA953; genus Spyradosoma. The sequence continues at coordinate 2,440 of CAZWIK010000052.1, forward strand.
AACGCGCGCAATTTCGTCGGGCGCTTCAAGACGACGCGAAAAATTCTCGGAACGGACGTCACGGCGGAGCGGCTTGCGGTTTACATGGACGTTTCGCCGTCGATGACGGAGGTGATTCCCGTCGTTCGCGCCGACATTCTGAAAAAGTTTCCGACGGCGGATCTTTACGAATATTTCGGCTGCGGAATGGATCGCATCGAGAACGCACAGCGGACTAAATCCGAGGCGTCGGCGTGGGAGCGCAAGAAAAAACAGCTTCTGGCCGCGTATGACCGCGAGAAAAATTCGGCGACGGCGAAAAAAGCGCAGGCCGTCGCTCGCCGCGCGGCGAAAAAGAGCAGAAAGGGCGTTCCCGTCGCGAACGAGTATTCTTCGGCGTGGAAGGAAAAGCTGAGCACCTTCGGGCAGGCGCTTCTCGACGAATGGGAGCCGCGCGGGAACGCGTTGTTCGCGGCAGTAGGGCCGGATCTCGGAACTTGGCTGAACATGGTGCTGACGGAGGGCGGCTACGACGCGATCATCGTTTTCGCGGATTTTCAGGATTATCATGACGGCGAAATCGCCGGCGAGCAGGAGTTGCAGACACGCTGGCTTGCGCACGCGCTGGAAAACAAACAGCGGCTTTATTTTTTCACGACGGAAATGCTGCCGCAGAAAATTTTCCGCACGCTGGCGGAACTTTCCGGCGGAGAAATCGCCTTGCCGAAAGAAACGGCGAAAAGCTCGAACACCGCGCGGGAAACCGAAAAAACGATCAAAAAAATGAATCGGCTCAAAGGGAAAAAATCTGCGAACGAGAGCGGCGTTCCCGCCCGCGCGGCTGCGGTTGACGACGGAGGCGAGGACGATGATGACGGGAACGCGGCGGGATTCGACGGGAACGCGGCGGATTTTTCCGAGGACGGCGATTCGGACGGGAACGGCGATTCGGACGAGGACGGCGATTCGGACGAGGACGGCGATTCGGATTTCGGATTCGACGACGATTTCGATGAATGACCTCGCGCGCGCCGCCGGTGCGTCCGTAATCGCGACGATCGAGCGACGGAATTTCCGCGGGAACGTTCGACGTCGCGCAACACGGACCGCGCCGCCGGCGCGATGCTTTCCGGCGAAATTGCGCGGAAACGCTTTCCCTTCACGGGTTCAATTTTTTTGCCGAAGAATGATCCACATGAGCCACACCGTCCAGACGGCGGCGGCGATGAAGCCCGCGACGCCGAGATGATGCGCGAAGCCGCCCGCGTTCCCGCCGAGCGAATCCGAGCAGACGAGCAGGGCGGACGCGACGAGCAACGCCGCGACGATGATCGCGAGCGAGAGACGGTTCGTTGCCTTGTCCAGCGTCACGCGCGTGGAGTTCAGCCCTTCGTGGTCGATGTTGATTCGCGCCTCGCCGTTTTCGAGTTTCCAGAGAATGCGCTGCACGGATTCCGGCATTTCCTTGACGTAGGCGAAGCTCCGTTCCGCGCCGCGGAGCGCGTCTCCGGCGAGCGTTTTCGGATTCCAGCGTTCGGAGTAGAGGCGGCTCAGCGCTTCTTTCGCGAACGGCTGAATGCTGAAATTCGGGTCGGCGGCGCGTCCGGTTTCCTCCATGACGATTACGGATTTCGCCAGCAGCGCGTAATCGCGCGGGAGCGGCAGACCGCATTCGGAAAACGCGCGCAGCATGTCGAAAATCATGTGCCCGAGCGAGCCTTCCTGGCGCGTAAAATTCTGATGCCGCCGCAACACGACGGCGATTTCGGATTCCGTTTTCGCGAGGCGGGTGCGCTCCGTCGGCGGATACGTGCGCAGAACGACCTGCAATGTTTTTTCCGCGTCGCCTTCCGCCGCCGCCGCGAAAATGTCCGCGAGAAAATAGCGCATCTTCCGCGAAAGCGTTCCCGCGATGCCCCAGTCGAGGAAGCAGACGCGCCCGTCGTCCGTCAACAGCACGTTCCCGCCGTGCGGATCCGCGTGAAAAAATCCGGCGGAGAAAATCTGATGGAAAAGCGAGCGCGCGCCGCTCGCCGCGAGTTCGGGCGCGGGAACGCCGCGTTTCCCGGGCGCGCTTCCGTGAATCCACTCGGAGACGAGCACGCGCTTCGTCGAAAGCTTCGGAAAGATTTTCGGCGCGAAAACGTTCGGGAACGGATTCACAGCGTTGAAATATTCCGCGTTTCGTGCCTCGAAGGAAAAATCGGCTTCCCGCAGGACGCCGCTGCGGATTTCTTCGAGAATGCCCGCGAGGTCGTAGGATTCCAACTCGGGAAATTTTTCCGCGGCGCGTTCGACGAGCCACGACAAAATTTCAAAATCCCGCTTCATTTCCCGCGCCGCGCCCGGACGCCGGATTTTTACCGCGACTTCTTCCCCGCTTTTCAACCGCGCGCGGTAAACTTGCCCGACGCTCCCGCACGCCGCGGGCGTCGTGTCAAATTCCGAAAAATGCGCGGCAACGCCGTTCTCGAATTCTGCGTTGAAGACGGGTTCGATGCGTTCCCACGGAACGGGCGAGACGTGGTCGCGGAGCTGCTTCAGTTCTTCGATGAGCGGCTGCGGCAGAATGTCTTCGCGCGTGCTGATAATTTGCCCGAATTTGACAAAAGTCGGACCGAGTTCCTCGCAGGTGATGCGTATCCGCCGCCACAGTGTGATGTTTTTGTCCGGCTTCGGCGCGAGGCGGCGGAAAAACGATTTCGGGCTGTAAATTTTGTCGATAAGCTCGTTGAATCCGTTGCGCAGAAGCACGACGAAAATTTCTTTCGCGCGGATGCTGTTGCGCAGCATGGCGAAAGTTTTCAGCGGCGATTTTGTGCGTTCGGAATTCGGCATCGGACGGGAACGGCGAAAATCCGCGCGGCGTCGGCGTTCCCCCGCGGGAAGAAACCGTGCCGCCGCGCGAAATGCGTTTCGCGGGAACGTTATTGCGTCGCGGATTCGCCCGCACCTTCCGTTCCCGCGTCGGCGGAAACGCTTTTTTCCGCTTCCGGCGCGGGAACGGCGGCGACGCCGAGTTTCTCTTCGAGCGCGGCGACGCGTTTTTCGAGCGCGGCGAACTGTGCGGCGGACGCGAGCGGCAGGTTTTCTAGGGCTTTTTTGCCGCGATCCGCCGCTTTTTCGTAAAACGTTTTCGCGTCTTCTTCGCCGCGCTCGGCGGCTTTGTCGAACGCGGATTTCGCGTCTTCCGCGGAGAGCTTGCCTTTTTTGACGAGGTCCGCGAACGCGTTTTTCACGGCGTCCGCCGACATCACGGTCGCGCCGACTCCGGCGAAGAGCGTTTTTTTCAGGGATTCAAGCATAGAGTAGACCTTTCTCGTTTTTTTTGTTGTTGAAAAAAAATTCCTTTTCCCGACGCGGCGGAATTCTGCACGAATTTTCGCCGGCGGCGAGTTTGTTTTTAATGATAAAAGCGTTCCCGCGCCGCGCTTTTGTCCACAGGAACGGAAAGCCGCGGGAACGGAAAGCGCAGTTATTGGTTGATTTCGCGCGGGATTTCAGTTCTTATCCTGCGGTCTCTGTGTCTCTGCAAACTTAAAGGAACACCGACGATGATCCGACTTTCCATAATCATTTCGATAATTCACTTCGCGCTGGCATACGGATTGCGCCACGGCTTCAGGCGGACGTCGGAGCTGAATTCCGAATTCGCGGCGCATTGCGCGGATTTCGCCGGCAAAATCGAATTCGTGCTGACGCAGCCCGGACGCTCGCTCTGCGAACTCTTCGGCTGGGCGGAGGGAAGCGTCGGATTTTGGGTGCTGATGGTCGCGACGTCGATTTTGTGGGGCAACGTGTTCGCGCTTCTGATCAAGCGCGTGTTCGCGTCGCTGTTCCGTTGACCGCCGCGGGAACGCCCGCCCCGCCCCGCTCCCGCGTTTTTTTCCCGCGCTCCCGCGCAGAAATGCCTCGCGGGAACGCTTCGTTTCTGAAAATATTCGCGTCATGGAAAATTGCATCATTCTCGGAAGCGGCTGCGCGGGGCTGACCGCCGCGATTTACGCGGCGCGCGCGGGATTTTCCCCGCTCGTCATCGACGGCGCGCAGCCCGGCGGGCAGATCACGACGACCGCCGAGGTCGAAAATTTTCCGGGCTTTCCCGACGGAATCGACGGTTTCTCGCTCGTGATGAACATGCGTCAACAGGCGGAAAAATTCGGCGCGCGCTTTGAAAGCGACGTCATCGAGCGCGTCGAACTGAGCGCGGGAACGAAAAAGCTCTTCGCCGCTTCGGGAAAAATTTTCGAATGCCGCGCGCTGGTCGTCGCCGCGGGAGCGTCGCCGAAACTGACGGGCGTCAAAGGAGAAAAGGAATTTTACGGCGGGAACGGCGTCAGCACGTGCGCGACTTGCGACGGCGCGTTTTTCCGCGGAAAGGACGTCGCCGTGATCGGCGGCGGCGACACGGCGTGCGAGGAGGCGAATTTTCTCACGCGCTTCGCGTCGAAAGTCTATCTCGTGCATCGCCGCGACAAATTTCGCGCGACGGAAATCATGGTGCGCCGCGTTTCCGAAAATTCAAAAATCGAAATCTTAACGCCGTGCGTTCCCGCGGAAATTCTCGGCGACGACGCGGGAAAAGTCCGCGCGTTGCGCGTGAAGAACGTGCAGACGGGCGCGGAACGCGAGCTCGACGTGAAAGGAATCTTCGTCGCGATCGGCCATGTGCCGAACACGGCGTTCCTCGCGGGCGCGCTCCCGACGGAGGCGGACGGCACGCTGAAGCCGAACTGCGACGCGTCTGGCGTGCGCACGGACGTTCCCGGCGTTTTCGTCGCGGGCGACTGCGCCGACGGCGTTTTCCGTCAGGCGATCGTCGCGGCAGGAACGGGCGCGCGCGCGGGAATCGAGGTTCAGCGGTTTTTGTCGGAATGAGCCGCTCTGGCGTTCCCGCGTTTTTCCTTTTTTTTCGATGATTCGTTTCGAAGGAGAGCTTGCGCCGGTTCGCGCGCTGTTCGAGGGCGCGCGGGAACGCGGCGGACGCGCGCTGTTCGTCGGCGGTTGCGTGCGCGACGCACTGCTCGGACGCGAAAGCAAGGATTTCGACGTCGAGATTTACGGATTGAGCGCGGCGAAAGTCGAGGCGATGCTGCGCGCGCTGAATTTCCGTTTCGGCGTGGCGGGAAAATCGTTCGGTGTCTTCAAGCTGCACGGCGTTCCCGTCGACGTCGCGCTCCCGCGGCGGGAATCCAAGCGCGGGAGCGGTCATCGCGGATTCGTCGTCGAGGGCGATCCCGACATGAGCGTTCCCGAGGCGGCGGCGCGGCGCGATTTCACCGTCAACGCGATTTATTTCGATCCGCTGAAGGACGAAATTCTCGATCCGTTCGGCGGGCTCGGCGATTTGGAGAAAAAGACGCTGCGCCACACTTCGCCCGCGTTTGCCGAAGATCCGCTGCGCGTGCTCCGCGCGATGCAGTTTTCCGCGCGTTTCCGCTTCGACGTCGCGCCGGAAACCGTCGCGCTCTGCGCGGGAATCGAGCCGGAGAATTTGTCCGCGGAACGCATTTTCGACGAATGGTCGAAGCTGATTCTGCGCGGCGAAGAGCCTTCCCGCGGGCTGAATTTTCTGCGCGAATGCGGCTGGACAAAATATTTTCCCGAACTCGCCGCGCTGATCGGCGTCGCGCAGGATCCCGCGTGGCATCCCGAAGGCGACGTCTGGAATCATACGCTCGCGGCGGCGGACGTCTTCGCGCGGGAACGCGGCGAAGTCGCGGACGATTTCGAAAATCTCGTTGTCGGTTTCGCCGTGCTCTGCCACGATTTCGGCAAGCCCGCGACGACGTTCTTTTCCGAGAAAGACGGACGCTGGCACGCTTACGGACACGACCGCGAGGGCGTCGCTCCCGCGCGAAGATTTTTGGAGCGCATGACGAACTTCCGCGACCTGATCGACGGCGTGCTCCCGCTCGTGCTTTGCCACATGCAGCCGATTTCGCTCTGGCGTTCCCGCGCGGGCGATTCCGCCGTGCGGCGGCTGGCGCGGCGCGTCGGGCGGATCGACCGTCTGCTGCGCGTCTGCTCGGCGGACGCGATGGGAAAAAAGACGGAGAAAAACGCGGAGCTGCGCGCCGCGTCGGCGTGGCTTCTGGAACGCGCCGATGCGCTTCGCGTGAAGGATTCCGCGCCGAAGCCGCTGATTCTCGGACGGCATTTGCTCGCGCTCGGCGTTCCCGCGGGAAGAGCGTTCACGCCCATTCTCGACGCGTGCTACGAAGCGCAGCTCGACGGCGCATTTTCGGACGAAGCCGGCGGGAACGCGTTTCTGAAAAAACTGCTCGCGCGCAGGAAATTCCGCCCCTGATTTTTTTTTGAAAGAAAAATGAAAGACGCGATTGAAACGCTCGATTCCGTTCAGAAACTTCTTTTCGTCAGCGCGGCGGGAACGGGCTTCGCCACCTATCCGAACGCGGGCGGAAACCGACTTTAAAAATCCGGGCTTTTATTGTATACTGCATGAAAAGGGCTA
>CAZWIK010000053.1:0-5816 GCA_964633895.1 uncultured Enterobacteriaceae bacterium
GCGTTCCCGCGCAAAAAAAAGTTTATGAGCTTAACAGCTTAAAAGTTTAATCGCTCCGCGAATGTCAACGCCCCGAACAAAAAAAAGCGTTCCCGCGCGGTAAAAACGGCTTTCGCCGCGCGGGAACGCCCAATCTTCAAACAAGAAATCTTTTTTGCTTCGTTTACGCCGCTTTGCGGGAACGGCGACGGCGATGCGCCGCGACGAGAGCGAGCGCTCCCGCGCCCGCGAGCAAGCCGAACGCCGACGGTTCCGGAATCATGTAAACGACGGAAAGCGTTTTGTCCGTCGCGCTGTAAAAGAGCGCGGCGGTCGGCGAGACCAGCGAAGAACCGCTGAACTGCTCGATCGTCGAATCCGTATAAACGGTGTCGCTGACCGTCCAAAACGTATTCGAATCGCCAAGATCCAGCGACAAATTCGACAAGTTCGTTTCCGAAATAGTGAGGTCCGTATAGGTGCCGCCCCCGTAAGAACCGAAGAGCGTGCGGGAGCTGTTCGCCGTCGTGCTGACGGAGGACGAATCGACTTTCACCTTGAGACTACCAACGGAGTTTTCGAACTTCATCTGATAATACGAATAAACCGCGCCGAACGCGCCAAAATCAAACGTGTAATTTACCCGCAAGCAGTATTGGCTCGCTTGAAGACCGTTCACGTAATAGTAGCTGTTGACGGCGATGGTCATGTCCGCCGTGCCGCTACCACTAGGATTCCCGCCGAGGAGAAAATCGTAGCCTTCGCTGTATGTCGTGCCGCTCGTCGTTCCCGTCGTCGGCGCGGAAGACGAGGAATTTTTCAACGCTTCGAGACTATCGAAGGAAGCCGGAGCGACGTAATCGTATTGGCTGGACGAAATTTCGTGCCGCCATGCGTTTTCCGCATTGAACTCCGAGCCGCTCGTGCCGACCCAGTAAAACGCGGTTCCCGCGCTTGCGGAAACAACGGATGCGCCAAGTGCTGCGCCTGCAATCAGAAAGGATTTAATCATGATTTGCATATTTTTCTTCCTTGTTGAAATGAACCAATTTTGGAGTCCCATTTTGCAAAAAAAAAACGCGTGGCAACCTTTTTTTTCCGTTCTCGCGGTTTTCGGACGAAACCGTTCCCGCAAAAAAAAGACGCACTGAAAACAGTGCGTCGAAAAAGTGGTGCCAAGGGGCGGATTCGAACCGCCGACCTTAGGCTTATGAGTCCCGCGCTCTACCGGCTGAGCTACCCTGGCAAAAAGAGAACGCGATAATGCGTTTTCGCCGCGGGAGCGTCAAGATGAAATTTTCAGAAGCGCGGCGAGCCATTTGCGGTGTGGACCGGAGAGCGTCAGCGAATCCAGCGTTCCGATTTTCGCGCGGAAAAGCTCGGCGGAATCGTCCGAAAAACATTTTTCGAGGCGCCGGGCGGCATCTGCGGGAACGCGCAAAAAACGCTCCGTGATGATTTCGTCGGCGATTCCGCGCCGTCCCTCGAAAACGACGCGCCATGCCGCTTTTTCCTCGGCGGGAACGGCGAACGCGTCCGCGCGGGGAAATTCGCAGAGATTTTTCAGCCGCCGCGTTCCCGAAGCATTGCGCGTCAGCAGCACGGCGTCGCCGACGCGGCACAGAAGCCGCGCGACTTCTTTCTTCTTCGTTTTTTTCGGAAAAAACCGCGGCAGCTCTTCCGCGTTCCCGTGGGAACGCGCCGCGCAGAAATCTTTCACGGGACAAAAAAGGCAGCGCGGCGAACGGCGGGAACACACGATCGCGCCCAATTCCATCATCGCCTCGTTGTGGTCGCCTGGGAAATTCGCGTCGAGTAGTGCCTCGGCGAGCGGCGAAAACTCCGCGGCGGCGGCGCTTCCGTCGCGGAAAACGCGGTCGTTCCCGCTCAGGCGGGCGAGAATGCGCACGACGTTGCCGTCGACGACGGCGGCGGGAACGCCCTGCGCGATGCTCGCGATCGCGGCGGCGGTGTAGGCGCCGATTCCGCGGAAGGTTTTCCATTCTTCGACGGTTTCGGGAACGCGTTTTTCCCGCGCGATCCGCCGCGCGGCGTCGAGCAGACTCCGTGCGCGAGAATAGTAGCCCAAGCCCTCCCATGCGCGGAGCGCGTCCGCTTCGTCCGCCTGCGCGAGCGCGTCGAAATTTTTCCAGCGGCGCATCCAATTTTCGAAATACGGCAACGCGGTGTCCACCTGCGTCTGTTGAAGCATGAATTCGGAAACGACCGTGCGGTAAACGGAGCGTTCCCGCCTCCACGGCAGGTCGCGGCGTTCCCGCAGAAACCATTCGCGCAACGCGCGACGAAATGGCGCGGCGGCGCGAAAAAGCCGCGCTTCGCCGTCCTGCGGGAACGTGCGCGCGGCGGCGGCGTTTCCGTCATTCGCGGGCGGCGTCTTCTTTTTCCGCGTCTTCATCTTCCTGCGTCGACTCGACCGGACGTTCCTCCTCCCATTTCCGCGTGATGAGAATGCGCTTCAACGAACCCGCCGGCGTTTCCAGCGGAATGATTTCGTAGTCGTCGATGCCGATTTTTTCGCCGCGCTTGGGCAGGCGGAATCCGTGTTCGTATTTGATCCATTCGGCGACGGTCTGCGTGCTGTTGCCTTCCCATTCGAGCGTCCAGCCCGTTTCCGCCTCGAGTTCGTGCATGGTCAGCGTTCCCGCGACGACGATGCTGTCCGGCGTCTGTTCAAAAATTTCCTTTTTGTCCGTGTCGAATTCGTCGCGAATGTCGCCGACGATTTCTTCGAGCACGTCTTCGAAGCTGATCAGCCCGAGCGTGCGCCCCTCGTCGTTGACGACGAGTGCGAGATGATTCTGCGAGAGGCGTAGGCGTTCCAGCACGTCGGGAATCGGCATTTCCGGCGGGAACGAGAGCATTTCCCGCAACAGCGGCTTTATCGGCGTTTCGTTCCCGAGAATCTGAATCTGCCAAAGCCATTCCCGCATCATCAGGATTCCGGCGGGCTTGTCCAGATCGCCGTCGAAAACGGGATAGCGCGAATGTCCGGTGCTCTGCGCGATGCGGAGATTTTCCTGCGTGGGTTTATCGAGCCAGAGCGCGTTGATTTCATCGCGCGGGAGCATGATTTCGGAGACGCGCGTGTCGCGCATCCGCAGCGAGCGCAACATCAGCCGGTTCACGAGAACATCCGCGGAATGCGTGTGGCGGGAATGCGACAGCACGTATTCCATTTCCTCCGGAGAAAAGCCGTGCAAACCCTCGCCCGCCGGATGGATTCCCGCGCGGCGCAGAAAAAAATTCGCCGTGCCGTTCAGCGCCCAAATGAACGGGAACAGAAGCTTGTGAAAAACGACGAGCGGGAGCGCGACCGTGAGCGACGTCTTTTTCGGATACTGAATCGCCAGCGATTTCGGCGCAAGCTCGCCGAAGACGATGTGCAGAAACGTGATCAGCACGAACGCGACGGCGAACGAAATCGACGTTACCGTCGCCGAATCCGTGATGCCGAAAAATTTCAGAAGCGGCGCGAGCCGATGCGCCACGAACGGCTCGCCGACCCAGCCCAAACCGAGCGACGCGAGCGTGATTCCCAACTGCGTCGCGGAAAGAACCGCGTCCAGATGCTCCGTCGCCCGAATCGCCGAGCGCACACGGATTCCGCCCTCTTTTTCAAGCGGATAAAGCTGGCTCGTGCGGACTTTCACGAGCGCGAATTCCGCCGCGACGAAAAAGCCGTTCGCGAAAACCAGAAAAACGACGGCGAGCGCCTCCAAAACCATTTTCAAAATTTCGTGCATCGATTCGATACCTGTGCGGGAAAGAAAACATAGCCGTTCCCGCAAAAAACGTCCAGAGCGCATTCGTTTCCGGACGAATTCCCCCGAAAAAAAACGCGTTCCCGCCGGAGCGTTCCCGCGCGCGCCACGCTTTTCATCGCGGTTGACGGGAAAAAAATTTCGGATTACCTTTGCGCCCATGAAAGCGCTGATCACCGGAGCAAGCGGAGGCATCGGAAAGGCGATCGCCGAGGTCCTCGCCGAACGCGGATGCGAGCTCGTCCTCTGTTCCCGCAACAAGGAAAAACTCGACGCGCTCGCCCGCGCGCTTCCCGTTCCCGCGCGCGTCGTCGCACTCGACCTTTCCCGCGAAGAAAACTGCTTCGCCCTGCATGAAGCGACGAAAAACGACGGCGTCGACATTCTCGTAAACAACGCGGGATTCGGCGTCTTCGGAAAATTCACCGACGCGCCGCTCGCCGAGCACCTGAACCTGCTCGACCTGAACGTCCGCGCCGCGCAGATTCTGATGTATCTTTTTCTGAAAGATTTCCGCGCGCGAGGGAACGGCTACATTCTGAACGTTTCCTCCGCCGCGGGATTTTTCCCGGGACCGATGCTCGCAAGCTACTACGCGTCGAAAAACTATCTTTCCCGCCTCAGCGAAGCCGTCGCGGAGGAACTCCGGCGGGAACGCTCCCGAGTCCGCGTCTGCGCGCTGTGCCCGGGACCGGTGAAGACGGGCTTCAACGCGCGCGCCGGCGTCAGTTTCAATCTGCGCAGCGCGGGAGCGCGGGAAACCGCCGTCGCCGCCGTGAACGGCATGCTCGCCGGCAAACGCATCATCGTTCCCGAATTCAAATTCCGCGCGCTGATTTTTCTGTCGCGCTTCCTGCCGCGCGGCCTCGTCGCGGCAATCGTTTACGCAATTCAGTGCGGGAAAGGCGCGAAACGCTGATCCGCTCGCGGGAACGCGAAAAAAAAATCACATCAGCGCGTCGAGAAGGCTCTCGGCGGGAACGGCGGGTTCGGGACCGAAATCCGCTTTTTTCCCCGACGCGGCGTTCGTCAGCGTCTCGAAGAAACGGCTCGAGGCGTCCGCCGGCGTTCCCGAAAACTCGAAGCTCCGCGCGGGAACGAAACCGTCGGCGTCCGGCGTTCCCGCGTCGGCGCGGAGCAGCCCGAGCTCGCCCAGCGCGGCGGCGGCGTCCCCGCGCGCGGACGCTCCCGCGACGGCGTTTATCTGCCAGTCTTTCGGCGGCGCGCCGGCGATCGGGCGAAGGCGTCCCGTTCCGAAAAGGCGCAAATCTTCGCCGAGCATTTCGGCTTTTCTGCAAAGAATGTCGCCGGCGGCGCGATATTCGCCCTCGACGCTCATTTCTCGGTAGGAAAAATCCGTCAGCCGCTCTTTGACGAGACCGACGGCGCGCGCGAGGCGGGCGGCGCGTGGCTCCAGATTCCGCGTCAGCCCGCCGAGCATATTCGCAAGCTCGCCGCCGATGCGCAAAACGTCGCCCGCGAGGCGGACTTTTTTGCTTTTCGCGTTGAAAATCCGGACGCGACCGCGCCCCGCGCTTTTCATCGAAAACCGCGCGGAAAGCGTGTCTTCAAGGCGTTCCGGCTCGTTCGCCGCCGCGGAAAATTCCGTCGCCAAATCAAAGCACCCCTCGATCGGCGCGGGATCGCGGGAACGCAACGCGGGAACGGCGTTGTGGACTTCGACGCTCCGCGCGGTCAGCGTTCCCGCGAGGCGATAACGCGGCGCGTCGGGAACGAATTTCAGCGCGATTTTTCCGCTCATCGAGCCGCGGAAAAATTCCGGCACGCGGCAATCGAGGTCGACGGAATCGTCGGAGACCGAAAACTCGCCCTCGTGCATTCCCGTTTCGTTGCTCGGAAAAACGACGCGCTTCACGCGGAAGCTCATTTTTCCGGAAACGCCGTGCCAGAACGCGCGCGCGGGCGGCTCTTCCGCGCGTTCCCGCGAAACCGGCGGCGGCGACGGCGGTCGGGACGCGGAAGGCGGTTGCTGCGACGCCGCGGGCGTTCCCGCGACGCTTTTCTTTTCGTCCGAACGCGGTTTTTCCGCCGCGG
>CAZWIK010000053.1:5916-8377 GCA_964633895.1 uncultured Enterobacteriaceae bacterium
GCGGGCGTTCCCGCGACGCTTTTCTTTTCGTCCGAACGCGGTTTTTCCGCCGCGGCAACGGAGCGTTCCGGAAGTTTTTTCTCCGCGGGAACGGCGGTTTTCTCCTGCGCGGATTTTTTCGCGGGAACGGCACTCGGCACCGCGCGCCAGCCGCGGAACAGCATTCCCGCGCGGAAAATATCCGCGACGACGAGCGTATCCGCGTTCATCTCGCCGGAAAAATCGACGCGCCCGCCGCCAAATTCGATTCGGGAAAAATCAATGTCGAACGACGAGCGGTCTTCGCCGAGAATTTCGGCGGACAGCTTTCCCGACGCGCCCTCGCCGCGCGAAACGGAAAAATTCGCCGCGCGGACGTCGATGTTCCCGTGGCGAGAACGCAGGTCACGTAGTGCGAGCCGCGCCGAGCAGCCCCGCCCCGTGAGCTCGAACGTTCCCGCGGCGACGTTGTTAATTTTGGAAAAAAGCGGCTGTGCCAGCAGTTCGGCGAAATTCCCGCGTATCGTTCCCGAAAATTCCAACGATTCCGCTCCCGCGAACCGCACGTCCGCGTCGCCGACGGCGATTTCGCACCCGCGCGGCGATTTCGCGCGCAGATTTTTTGCGTGGACGAGAAGCGGGAACGCCTCGCCGCGCGCGCATTGCGCGAGCGTTTCGACCGGCGGGAACGACGCGCCGATTTCGTCCGCCGAGCAGGAAAAATCCAGCAGCCGAGCGCCGTCCGCGTCTTCCAGCGCGAATCCCTCGCAGGAAAAATCGCGGAAAGACGGTTCGCCCGCGAAAAGCCCGCCCGCGCCGCTGTGCCGCGCGAAAAATTTTTTCAGGCGCACGCGCCGTCCGTCGGGAAATTTCAGAGACGCCGAGCTCGCGGAAATTTCGTCCGAAAAAAGAACGCCGAAGCTGAGTTTTCCGAATTCCGCCTCGATTCCGCGTTCCCGCAGCGCGCGTTCGAGCAAGCTCTGCTGGACGAACGGGCGGCTGAGCGCGACCGCGAGCGTTCCCGCGACGATCGCGAGAACGACGAAAACCGCCGCCGCCGCGAAAAAAATCATGCGCGCCGTTCTCCCGCCGCTCTTCTTTTTCTCCACGGGAACGCCTCCTTTGCTTTCCGAAATCAAAGTTCCTTCGGAATTTTTTCGTAAATTCTGCCGGCTTTCACGCTTTTCAACACGCGTCGCAGATACGGCACGACTTCCGGCTGATTCGTCTCCACTTCGGGATTGACCGAAAGCAGAACCGGCTTGCCCTGCAAGCCGCCCTCTTTCGCGCGGATGCGGCGCGCGAACTCGCCGGGCTTGATGATGTCGCCTTCGTAGCGCACGTAGCCGCGATGATCGACCTCGACGACTTCCATCTGCGAAAGAATTTTCTGTCGGTGTTCCCGCGGCGAAACGCAGCCCGAAAACGCGGGAGCGAGGATCGCCCCGGCGAGCAACACGGACGCCACCTTGAATGCAATGTGCTTTTTCATAAATTTTTTTCCCCGAAAAAAAGCGAGCCGTTCCCGCAGAGTGTCAATCGCCGGACGGACGCGCCAGAAGCCGGATTTCCAAGCCGTTGCGCCGCGCCTCGTCCACCGCGCGGATCGCGAATTTCATCGCCGCGTCCTCGTCGGCGATCACGACGGCGTCCGAGAGCTTTTGCCCGCCCGCGATGCGCGAAAGCCGATCCGACAGCTCTTCCGCGGGAACGCGTTCCGCATTGACGAAAAATTCCCCGTCCTTGCTGACGGCGATGACGAGCCGCGGGGCGTCCCCGCCGCTTTCCGATGCGGAATCCGACTGCGGCGGCGTGATGCCGAGCTGCCGCAGATCGTCGAACTTCATGCTCATCAGGAAAAAGAATATCAGCACCGTCATCACGTCGATCAGCGGCACGATGTTGATTCCCGTAATGCGCTTTCTGCGAACCGGAAGCAGCGGATTCATGGACTTAACATAGCCCGCGCGGGAACGCCGCTCAACGTTTATTTAAACGGATTCGATTTTTTTTGAAAAAACAGACAAATTCGCGGGAAACGTTCGCTCTTTTTATGTTTTCGTATTGAGGTTAATAGAGAGAAGTCAGTCAGTTGAGAGAGAAAAAAGCGCGGGCGAGACGTAGTTTCGTCCGCGCTCCTTTTTTTTATTTTCCGAACACGCCTCGCGGGAGGATCGTTCCCGCGAGCAAAAAAAAAGCGTTCCCGCGCGAAAACGGCTTTTGCCGCGCGGGAACGCCCGAACTTCAAACAAGTTTCACCAAAAAAAACCAGAAATGCTTATTTCGCGCGGGAACGGCGATGGCGGCGCGACGCGACGAGTGCCAACGCACCCGCGCCCGCGAGCAAGCCGAACGCGCTCGGCTCCGGAATCGAGAGAACCGTTCCCGTCGCCGTAAACGAAGAAACGGGCAAGCTTGCTCCGCCGGTCGTGTTCTGCGTGTTGAAAAGGAACACGACCTTGTCCTCCGAAGAAAGCGACAG
>CAZWIK010000054.1:0-8314 GCA_964633895.1 uncultured Enterobacteriaceae bacterium
CTTGCGAAAGAGAAAACGTTGAGCGAGGTTTCCCGCGCGTCCTTTTCGTCGCCGAGTAATTGAGGCGTTCCCGAAAAAAAACGGCTTTCGCCGCGCGGGAACGCGGGGCGATTAAGGTTTTCAAACGCGCCGCGCTTTTAAACTTTTTTTTGCGCGTCAAGGGGTTAGAATTTCCCGCCGATGAAAAAACTTTCGGTAAAAGAGGCGCTTGCCGCGGGCGTTCCCGAAGACGACGTGCTCGTGCAGGGCTGGGCGCGCACGCGCCGCGATTCCAAAACGTTTTCGTTCCTAGAAATCAACGACGGATCCTGCCTGAAAAATCTGCAATGCGTGGTCGACGAAAACTGCGCGGGCTACGATCGCCTGAAATCGGCGGGAACGGGCGCGAGCGTTTCCGTGCGCGGCGCGCTGGTCGCCTCGCAGGGCAAAGAGCAGGCACGGGAAGTCCGCGCGGCGCGCGTGGAAATTCTCGGCGCGTCGCCGGAAGATTTTCCGCTTCAGAAAAAGGGACACACGGTGGAATTTCTGCGGACGATTCCGCATCTTCGCGCGCGCACGAACCGCTTCGGCGCAATGTTCCGCGTGCGTTCCCGCCTCGCGTTCGCCGTGCATCGCTTTTTTCAGGAGCGCGGGTTTGCCTACGTGCACACGCCGATCATCACGGCGAGCGACTGCGAGGGCGCGGGAGAACTTTTCCGCGTAACGACGCTTCCGGCGGAGGGCGCGGCGAAAGACGCGGACGGGAACGTCGATTTTTCCCGCGATTTTTTTGCGCGACCGTCTTACCTGACCGTGAGCGGGCAGCTCGAAGCGGAAACGCTCGCGTGCGCGCTCGGCAAAGTCTACACGTTCGGTCCAACTTTCCGCGCGGAAAATTCCAACACGTCGCGCCACGCCAGCGAATTCTGGATGATCGAGCCAGAAATGGCGTTCTGCGACATTCACGGCGACATCGACGTCGCGGAAGCACTGATCAAATTTCTCGTCGCGGACGTTCTGGAAAACTGTCCCGACGAAATTGATTTTTTCGGCAAATTCGTGGACAAAACGCTGCGGGAACGCCTCGAACACGTGGTCGAAAAACCGTTCGTCCGCGTAAGCTACACCGACGCCGTGCAAATTCTGCAGGCGTCCGGAGAAAAATTCGAATTTCCGATCCGCTGGGGCGAGGGGCTTCAAAGCGAACACGAGCGTTTTCTCACGGAAAAGCATTTCAAGTCTCCCGTCGCGGTTTTCGATTATCCGCGCGAGGCGAAGCCGTTTTACATGCGTCAGAACGACGACGGGAAAACCGTCGCGGCGACGGATCTGCTCGTTCCCGGAATCGGCGAAATCGTCGGCGGGAGCCAGCGCGAAGAGCGGTTGGAACGGCTGCTCGCGGCGATGCGGGAACACGGGCTTTCGGAAAAAGACTACGCGTGGTATGTCGATCTGCGCCGTTTCGGGAGCGTTCCGCACGCGGGCTTCGGGTTGGGCTTCGAACGTATGCTGATGTTCGTCACGGGCGAGGGCAATATCCGCGACGTGATTCCGTTCCCGCGCACGCCCGGACACGCATGAGTGCGCGCGAAGCTGATTTTTTTTCTGAAAAAAAACGCGTTCCCGCAGACATGGCGTTCCCGCGAAAAACTTCGGAAGAGGAAAGCACGCTCGTCGGTGTGCTGGAACGCATCATTTTCTTCAACGACGAAAATTTTTACACGATCGGCGAAGTCTGCGACGAAGCGACACAGGAAACAGTTACGGTCGCGGGAACGCTTCCCGCCGTGCAGTGCGGCGAGACGCTGGAGTTGCGCGGCGCGTGGCAGCGGCACCCGACGCACGGGCGGCAGTTCAGGATTTCCTCGTTTTCGTCGAAATTGCCGTCGAGCGTTCACGGCATTCGAAAATATCTCGGCAGCGGGCTTGTGCGCGGAATCGGGAAAACCTACGCGAAGCGCATCGTCGAGCATTTCGGCGCGGACACGCTCCGCATCATTTCCGAAGAATCCGCGCGGCTTCGCGAAATTCCAGGCATCGGCGCGCAGCGCGTCCGCGCGATCAAGGAATCCTGGGCCGAACAGTTCGCGCTACGCGAGGTGGTGATTTTTCTTCAGACCTACGGCATCACGACGTCGCAGTGCCTGCGCATCGTCCGCGCTTACGGCGCAGACGCGAAGAAGACGGTGCAGGAAAATCCGTATCGGCTCGCGCAGGACATCGACGGGATCGCGTTTCCGACGGCGGACAAGATCGCGGTCAATCTCGGGCTACCGAACGAGGGCACGCAGCGGATCGAGGCTGGCGTCGTTTACGCGATGCAGCTCGCGGAAGCGGACGGGCACACGGCGTTCCCGCAGGAAGAGCTTGTCGCGAAGGCGGCGGAACTGCTTGGCGTCGATCCCGGTCTGCCGCAGAGAAAAATCGGAGAAATGCTCGAAAGCGGGCGGCTGGTTTACGCGGACGCGGCGCAGATCAGAATCGGCGAGGACGGTTCGCGTTCCCGCGAAATCGTGCGTCTGTTACAGAAGCGAGACTTCGCGAACGCGGAACGGGAAATCGCGGCGTGCGTCTCCGCGCTCGCGGGAACGGCGGATCGGTTGCCGCCGATACGCATCGAAAGCGCGGTCGAGTGGGCGCAGGCGCGCGCGGGATTTTCTTTCGCGGAAGAACAGGTCTCCGCCGTGAAGACCGCGCTCGCCGAAAAAATTTCAATCATCACCGGCGGTCCGGGAACGGGAAAAACGACGATTCTCCGCGCGATATGCTCCATTCTCCGCGCGAAGAAGGTGCGCATCACGCTCGCCGCGCCGACCGGACGCGCCGCGCAACGCATGAGCGAAACGACGGGCGTTCCCGCGGGAACGATTCACCGCATTCTCAAGCCCGATCCGCTTTCTGGCGGATTTTCGTTCAACGAAAAAAATCCGCTGGCGACGGATTTCGTCATCGTCGACGAAACGTCGATGCTGGACACGAAGCTCGCGTCCGCGCTTTTCCGCGCCGTTCCCGCCGCCGCGCATCTCGTTCTCGTCGGCGACGTGAATCAGCTTCCGAGCGTCGGAGCGGGAAACGTATTGAAAGATTTAATACAGAGCCGGCGCGTCGCCGTGACGCGGCTCAACGTGGTTTTCCGTCAGGGCAAGCGGAGCGGAATCGTCTCGACGGCGCACGCGATTCTGCAGGGCGACGGACACGCGCCGCAGCCGATTTGCGAAAGCGTCTTCGAGTTCGATCCGGACGGCGACATTCATTTTATCCGCGCGGACGGCGCGGACGACTGCGTGAGAAAAACCGTCGCGCTGGCGACGCAGGCGATCCCGCGCATTCTCGGAATCCGCTCCGCGGAGGACATTCAGGTGCTTGTGCCGATGCACCGCGGGAACGCGGGCGTGCAGAATCTGAACGCCGTTTTGCAGAAGGCGTTCAAGCCTGCGGGAACGGCGGCGGGCGTTCTCGCGAGCGGCGGGACGCGTCTGGAGGCGGGCGACAAAGTTCTGCAGAATCGGAACAATTACGAAAAAAACGTCTTCAACGGCGACCTCGGGCGCGTGGAGGAAGTTTTTCCGGAAACGGGTTCGGTTTCCGTTCGCTTCGCCGACGCGGACGCGGATTACGCGCGCGGCGAGCTCGGAGAACTGCAGCTCGCCTACGCGATTACGATTCACAAATCGCAGGGGTCGGAATTTCCCGTCGTGATCATTCCGCTGCTCAAAGCGCATTTCATGATGCTCAAGCGCAATTTGCTCTACACGGCGATCACGCGCGGACGAAAAAAAATCTTCATCGTCGGCGAGCCCGCCGCGTATTCCATGGCGGTGCGCAACGCGGATTCCGCGAAACGCTGGACGGGTCTGCTCGCGCGGCTGAAACGGTGAGCGCGCCCCGCCGGCGTTCCCGCGACGCGCGCCCCGCCGGCGGGAACGCGTCCGAAAACGGCGTTTGATTTTTTTCGCTCGGCGCGGTTAATTTTTCGGCGGAACTTTTTTTTATGGAAATTCTTCTTTACGGAAAATCCGCGGTCGAGGCGTGCGCGCGGAATCGTCCGGCGGCGTT
The DNA here is from genome assembly GCA_964633895.1 of uncultured Enterobacteriaceae bacterium. Classification (GTDB taxonomy): domain Bacteria; phylum Verrucomicrobiota; class Verrucomicrobiia; order Opitutales; family UBA953; genus Spyradosoma. The sequence continues at coordinate 4,036 of CAZWIK010000054.1, forward strand.
GCGCGAAATCTTCGCGGACGCGCGGCGGGAACGCAATTTTGCCGCGCTGAAAGCTGCCGCAGAGCGGGAAGGTTGCGCGTGGACGGCGGCTTCGCCGGCGGCACTCGCGGAAATCGCGGGAACGTCGGCGCACGAGGGAATCGCCGCGCGGACGGAGCGTCCCGTTCCCGCGCAGGTGCGTCCGGCGATGCGTGACGAGTGGCACGGCGCGGGCGAGAAGGCGGTTTTTCTCGAAAACGTCACGGACGCCGCGCAGCTCGCGTCGATCGCGCGCGTCGCGGCACTTTGCGGCGTAACACGGGTTGTCGCCGACGAGAAAAAAACCGTTCCCGCGCTCGCGTCTTCTCGCGCATGGAGCCTGAGCGGCGGCGCGTTCGAGACGCTGAAAATTTACCGCACGGAATCCATGGCGGGCATGCTGCGCATGATGAGCGAACGGTTTTTCGTCGTCGGTTGCGTGCGGGAAGGCGGGCGTCGCGTCGATTACGCGAAGCCGCCCGCGTTTCCGGGAAAGAGCGTTGCGCTGCTCGTGAGCGGGGACGCGAACGGCGTTCCCGCCGAGCTGATTTCGCGCTGCGGCTGCCTCCTGCACGTCGCCGAGCCCGCGGGAACGTTCCTGCATTTCACGCCCGCGGAACTCGCGGCGCAGATGCTTCCGTGGATTTTCCGGAAGGAAAAGCGCGCGGGAGCGGGTTTTCTCGCGCGGAAGAAATTGAAGAAAGGCGAGGCTTGAGCTTTTTTTTCGCGGCGCGCGTTTTTTCGCTTTGCCTTTTGGGGCGCGTTTGAGAAAATCTCCGAGTGCGCCGCTGATTTTAACTTTATTAAAAAAAGAACAACATGAGAGCATCGCTTATCGCCAAACAGTTCTCCGTTGACGGGCATCTGGTGTCCGTCGAGCCGTTCGGGAACGGGAACGTCAACGACACATATCTCGCCATTTTCCGGACGACGTTTTCGGAGGAGCGCTTCATTCTCCAGCGCGTTCGACGCGCGGTGTTTCCGAATCCGGAAAACATCATGCGCAATATGCGCATCGTCACGGACGTCTGCCACGCGAAGCTGGAAGAAATCAACGAGCATTCCGACCGCATTTGGCAGCTTCCGAAAATCATTCAGACGCGCGACGGGAACGATTTTTATTACGACGGGGACGGCGATCTGTGGCGCGCGATTTCCAACATCGCGTCCGCCGTTTCCTACGAAAAGGTGCAGTCGCCGGATCACGCGCTCGAGGCGGGAACGGTGCTCGGTCATTTTCAGAAACTGATCAGCGACATCCCGTGCGAAAAGCTTTCCTACGCGATCGAGGGCTTTCACATCACGCCGAATTATCTCGCGCAGATGGACGCCGTGTTGCAGACGCCGCTCGCGCAGGAGCTGCTTTCGCATTCCCGCGAGGCGCAGTATTGTCTGAAATTCATCGAGGCGCGGCGCGCGTTCTGCTCCGTCTTCGAAGACGCGAAAAAATCGGGGAAACTGCATCTGCGCCCGACGCACGGCGACCCGAAGGTTGGGAACATTCTCATTGACGAAAAAACGGGCAAGGGAACGTGCATCGTCGATCTCGACACGATTCAGCCCGGACTCGTTCACGCCGACATCGGCGACGCGGTGCGCTCCTGTTGCAATCCTGCGGGCGAAGACGCCAATGACCTGCATTCCGTCTTCTTCGATACGGAGCTGTTTACGGCGATTTACCGCGGCTACATGACGTTCGCGAAAGACTTTTTCACGAACGAGGATCACGCGTATATGTTCGACGCCGTCCGGATTCTTCCGCTGGAACTCGGCATCCGCTTCTTCGCGGATTACCTCGCCGGCGACGTTTACTTCAAGACGCGATACAAGGAACACAACCTCAAGCGCGCGCGCGTGCAGCTCAAGCTGGCGGAGAGCGTCGAGGCGCGGGAAGGGCAGATCCGAAAAGTGCTCGGATAAGTTTTCGGGCGCGTCGGATTTTCTGACGACGAAAATGTTTTTCGCGGAGGCGGATCTGTTGTCTGGCGCGGGAACGGGCGTTCCCGCGAGCCGTTTCGTGCAGATCGCGCTGACGCTCGCGTTTTTCGCGCTGATGTTTGCGACGTCGCGCCGAGGCTACTGGCGCGGTCCCGCGCGGCAGATCGCGCCGCTGTGCGCGTTCATGATTTCCGCCGTCGTCGCGTATTTTCTCGGCGCGCCGTTCGGACACGCGTGGCTGGGCTATGCGGGCGTGCCGTGGATTCTGCGCGGCATCTGCGGGCAGGTTCTGCTCTGCCTTTTCATCTGGATTCCCGTGTTCAGCTTTTTCTGGAGAAAAGGGCGGGAACAGGTTTCCGAGAAAACGGGCGAGCCCGAACACCCGGTGCTCGGCGCGCTCGTCGGCTGCTGGACGGGCATTTTCTGGGGCGCACTCGCCGCGTTCTGCATCGCGTCCGTCGGAACGGTTGGCGAAACGTATCTCGCCGTCCGCCCCGGTGCGGAGCGTTCGTTCGTCGGGCGGCTGCTCTACGCGGGAGCGGTCGCGAAAAATTCGCTGGCGCTGTATCCCGGGCTCCGGTTCTTCGCGACGTGGAGTCCGTTGCCGGATTCGATATTCCGCCTCGTCGGAAAGACGCTGGACGTGCTCAGTTCCCGTCGCGCGCAGCAGCGCCTGCTGGAAATGCCGGAAATTCGTTCCTTACTGACCGATCCCGCCGTTTATCCCGTGCTGTCCGCGCCGGACATTCAAGAGATGATCAACCGCAGGGACGCGGACGCGTTGCTGTCGGACGAGCGCATCCGCCGCATGATTTACGACGAAAATTTCCAGCGGCGGCTCGCCGAAACGGATCTGGAACCGCTTCTGGATTACGCGCTTTCCGGAGACGGGAACGCGCCCGAGCCGCGGCAATGACGGGAACGCCTCGGTTCTCTCTTGACGCGCCTTTCCGAAAAGAACAACATCAGCGACTCATTTTAATTCATACACATCTTTTCTGCCATGGGTCAACCGAAACGCAAACAGTCGAAACGCCGCAGCGCACTTCGCCGCGGAGCAAATCAATACAAGGCTCTTGTTCTCGCAAAAGACGCCGACGGTTCCGTCGTCCGTCCTCACCGCGTTAATCCGGCTACGGGAACGTATCGCGGGCGCAAAGTCGTCGAAGTCGATATCTGACTTTTCCCGCTTCGGCGGAAAAGGTTTGTCTAAAAGGGGCTTTGCGGAGTAATTTCTTTCGAATGGAAAACGCGCCCGAGACATACCGCATCGCCGTCGACTGCATGGGCGGCGACAAAGGACCCGAAGAGGTCGTTCAAGCCGTCGCGCTCGCGCTCAAAGAGTTTGGCGAGGGCGACAGGCTCATTCTTATCGGGCAGGAGGACGTGATTCGCCCGCTCCTGTCGTCCGCGGGCATCGCTTCGGATTCCCGCGTGGAAGTGCGCCATGCGCCGGACGTCATCACGATGGATGACAAGCCGATGCAGGCGATGAAATCGAAGAAAAATTCTTCGCTGATCATCGCGTTGGAAATGCTGAAAGCGGGCGAGGCGGACGCCATCGTTTCCACCGGAAACACGAAGGTGATGGTTGGCGCGGGAACGCTGAAAGTCCGTCTCTTGCCGGGCGTGCAGCGACCGGCGCTTTCCGCGATTCTTCCGCGGAAGTCCGGTTTTTCCGTCGTTTTGGACGTCGGCGCGAATCCGGAAACGACGCCGGAGCAGCTCATTCACAATTCCGTGCTCGGCGCGCTTTATTCCATTTCCGTTCTCGACACCGAAAAACCGAAGGTCGGTCTGCTGACCGTCGGCACGGAAGAGGGCAAGGGCGGCGACCGCATCAACCGCGCGAACGCTTATCTCAAAGTGCTGAACAAGCGTTTCGACTGGTTCGACTATGTCGGTCCCGTGGAAGGTTTCGATGTTTTTCAGAGCGACGTCGACGTCATCGTTACCGACGGATTCACGGGCAACATTCTCATCAAGACGATCGAAGGGCTTGTTTACATGCTGAAAGACGTCGTCGTCGGGCGCGTGAAGCGCAATCCTTTTTACATCTGTGCCGGGCTCGTTCTTCTGCCGCTTCTGAAAAGCCTGAAAGCGCAACTTCGTCCGGAACGCTTCGGCGGAGCGCCCCTGCTCGGCTTGAACGGGCTGGTCTTCAAGGCGCACGGTTCGAGCAACCGCTACGGCACCTGCGCCGCCATAAAAATGGCGCGCAATGCCTGTTCCAAGGAAATGAACAAAAAAGCGTCGGAGCTGCTTGTCGTCGCGAACGAAGTCATCGCCGAAGTTCAGCAGGGCGAGTAAATTCCCGTTTTTT
>CAZWIK010000055.1:0-8104 GCA_964633895.1 uncultured Enterobacteriaceae bacterium
AGCGTCGCGTTGCGCACACAGCTCCATCAGCGATTCGAGTTCGGAAAACAGCGCGTCGAGTTGCGCGGAATCGCGCGGGAACGCGCCTTTTTTCAGAACGCCGCCTTTTTCGGTGAGCAGAACGTAATCCGCCTTTGCGTCGATCTGCGGGAACGCCGCCGTCGCGTGCATCGGCACGGCGAATCCCGTCGGCTTCCGCCGCGCCAGTTCCCGACGCACGGCGGGCATCGAGGCGGCAAGGTCGTTGACCGGAACGATTTTCGCCGCGTTTTTCAGAAAGAAACCGTTCAGCGCTCCCGTCGTCGGAAAAAGCTCATTGCGCCGTGTGCAGCAACGGTAAAGGAAAATGAATTTTTCCCGGATGATCGGGAAAAACGTTCTCGGCACGGACTCGCGCAGCGCGGCGTCGATTTCGGCGACGCCCAGCGGGAGAATTTTGTTCAGCGAAACCGTTTGCGTGATTTCAATCAACGTAATTCCGGGTATTTTTTTGTATTTCCCGTTCCCGTAGGTCGGCGATTTCGTTTTTGGTGTGCGGAAAATCGCATCCCACGTCTTCGATTGCTGAGGTTTTATCGATTTCGCATTGCTTCGCGCGCTGCCTCCGGTGCCATCGGTTTTGTCCGGATCCGCGCCATAGCTGACGAGAACGCGCCCGACGTTTTCGTTGTCGTGTTCACACGCGCCGCGGAGAAATGTCGCGTTCCAAGCGTTTTGTCCGTTGGCGGGGAATCCGTAGTCGCAGAGCAGATCCGCGATTTTGCCCGAAGCCTCGGAGTGGAGACATGTGCTCATCGCGTCGTATTTGTTCGCACTCGGTAGGAACGGAGTCGCGCCGTAGCGCAACAACAGCTCGACGAAATTCGAAAAACCGGAATTGGCGCAGATTTCGAGAAGGTATCTGCCTGCGTTTTGCGCGTCGGGATCGGCGCCGAAATTGAGCGCGGCTTCCGCTTTGCCGAAATCTTGATTTCGGACGGCGTCGATGAGTCGTTCCGTTGCGAATCCGGCGTCCTCGGCGGACATTCCCTCGCGGCGTTTTTTCGAGGACGCCATCGGCGGCGTGAACGTCTGTCGTTGGTCGACGCGCTTTTCCACCGCTTCGTAGCGTCTCTGTTGCGCTTTCGTGAGCGAATTTTTCGGCACGATCGCCGCACGGAATCCGACGTCGGATTTCCGATACGCACTGTATATTGTTGCCGATCCGAGGCTCTTGTTCTTCAAAATCCACGAGAATGGTTTGGAGTAGTCTTCCCCGTAGAAAGGAAAGTTGTTTTCGATGTCCAGACACCATTCCCAGACGTTTCCGACGAGATCGTAAAACCCAAGCGTGTTCGGCGCTTTCGCGGCGACGGGATGCGTCGTTCCCGCGGAATTGCCGATGAACCACGCGACGCGGTCGAGTTCCGTTTCCGTTTGCGGTTTTTCGCCGTTAAGCGCACGTTGCCACTGGTAGCGCGTCGGAAGCGAGACGGCGAAATCTTTGTCCAGCGTTCCCGCGGCGTGCGCCCGCACCGTGAGCATCACGCAAAAATCCATTGCGTCGTCCCATGAAACCTGCTCGACGGGACGGCGGTCGTCGCCGAGAAAAAGCGACGGATTTTTTCCCGTGATCGCGCGATACTGCGCCTGCGTAACTTCCGTTTTCCCGAGCAGAAATTCGGGGATTTTCACGCCGTTCGTCGTTCCCGCGGGAACGCGGATAAATTCCATTTTTAATCCGTCGCTTAGCGGAAGACTCTGCTTTTGCGGTATTTCTGTTTTAGTTGCCGCTGCGTCCGTTGCTTCAGAATAGTGTTCCAGCGTTTCCGCCGAGAGCGAATCTTTTCGGACGAGCGCGACGCGGAAGCCGATGTCGGATTTCCGATAGATGCTCGGTACTGCGGACATGAGCCTCGGGTTGGACGAAAAATTGGCGAAAGTCTTGTCGTAGTTCAGACCGCAGAAATATTTCTGGTCGTTGATGTCCAGGCGCCATTCCCAGCCGATGTTCAGACACCATTCCCAGACGTTCCCGCAAAGGTCCCGAAAGCCGAGCGAGTTCGGAGCTTTCGTGCCGACGGGATGCGTCGTTCCCGCGGAATTGCCGATGAACCACGCGACGCGGTCGAGTTCTGCTTCCGTTAGCGGTTTTTCGCCGTTGAGCGCGCGTAGCCACTGGGCGACCGTCGGGAGCGAGAAAACGAGATTTTCGGACAGCGTTCCCGCGGCGTGTTCCCGCGCGGTGAGTAGCGCGCAGAAATTCATCGCGTCGCTCCACAAAACCTGCTCGACGGGGCGGCGGTCGTCGCCCGTGAAGAACGACGGATTTTTTCCCGTGATTTCGAGATACTGCGCCTGCGTGACTTCCGTTTCTCCGAGAAGGAATGCCGGCTTCGTTTTTCCGTTTTCGCTCGTCGCGGGAACGCGAAGAAGATTCATCGGCGCGGCGTTTTTAAAAGAAACGGAAAGGGCGGAGGGCGCATCGTCGGCGTCGGCGGATTCGTCCGTTCCCGCCTCGTTTTCGAGTTCGCCGATGCCGTGCGGAGCCGTCTTCTGTTCTCCCGATTTTTTCTCGGCGGCGTTTTCGGTTTTCGGGGAGATCGCCGGTTTTTCCGGCTCGGCGGGCGCGTTGCTTCCGCCGTCCCATGAATCGGCGACTTCGCCGTCGAGAAACGGATCGGCGTCGTCCTGCGCTCGGTTCAGCTCGAAAAAGATTCCGGCGAAAATCACCGCCGCCGCTCCCGCGCACAGCGCGATGCGTCCGAGGGTTCCGACAACGCCGCGGAAACGCCGCTTCGCGCGGAAATTTTCAAGATGCCCTTCGACGGCGCGGTGCAGCTCGGGAATGCCGTTTTCGGGGAGTCCCCGCGCGGAAACGTCGAGCCAATGCGCCGAGGCGAGCATGATCTGCAGACCGTAGCCGGGCTTTCTCGGATGGATTTTGTAGGGAATGAGCGTTTTTTTAACCGAGAACGCGTATTTCGTGATCGCGCGCATCGCTTCCGAGCGTTCGAAGTCGAGCGAAAGCACGAGAATGACGAGAAACGCCGCGTCGACTTTCCGTTTCAGCGCGGCGGGAACGCGGTCTTCGCCGAAGCCCGACCACGGAAGCTGAACCGGCTTCAGCCCGTGCGTGGAAACCGCGAGACAGATCTTCCGCGCAAGCGCGCTGTCTTGCGGCGCATTCAAAACGATGCATGTCAGCGGTTTCGCCATTTTTTCGCGTTCGGCATTTCCGTTTTTTACGAGCCGGTCAAAGCCGAGGGCAGAAGCGGAATCCAGAAACGCGCCGTGAGCAGAAGAGCGCCGATCAGAACGAGCAGCGTCGCGGCGACGGCGGCGACGATGACGGGAACGTTTGATTTCGGCGGCGTCGCGGAAGTGCCTTGTTGCGGCGCGGCGTCGGGAACGGCGACGCGGCGGGCGACCGGCTTTTTCGCGGGAACGCGGATTTTTCCGCCCGCGGGAACGTTCCCGCCCGCGTTGTAGCCGGCGGGCGCGGGCGTTCTTCCCGTGAGGATCATCGCGTTATACGCGAGCGTTCCCGCGTCTCTTTCCGGATCGCCGCTGGCGACGATCGTCTGAAATTTTTCAATCATCACCTTCATCGCGCCGCTCAGTTGAACGGGTTCGATCTGGTAGACGAGAATCGGCATTCCATTGGAAAACGCCGTGTTGACTTCGCCTTCGACCCAGGGCGACGAAACGGAGTGGCGCGAGCAGATCAGCACCATGCACCGCGCCGCGGCGAGCGCCGCTTCGATGTTGTCCGCGAAATTCGTTCCCGGAAGCAGGTCGCGCGGCGCGATCCAGCAACGCATTCCCGCTTTTTCGAGCTTGCGGCAGACGAACGCCGCCTCGCGCGGATTCCGCGTCGAATAGGAGATGAAAATTTCTTTTTCCGCCCGTTTCAGTTGCGCGGGAACGACGGGAAGCTCCTCGAAATTTCCGCCGTGGGAATAAACCGGCTGCGGCGTCTGCTGAATCTGCGCCGGCTGAAAGCCCGCGCCGTAAACCTGTTGTTGCTGCGCGTAGTATTGTTGCCAAAGCGCCGCGTAATACTGTTGCCACTGCGCGTAATAATACTGACGCAGGTATTCGTCCGTGTTCAGCGGCTGAACCGGAGTCGTCGGAACAAATTCCTGAGAGGATGCCTGCATCGTGGTCGTGCGTCTCGCGAGAGAATATGACTCTTGCGCAAAAGTATTAAAAACGAAACGGGCGCGGCTTGGCAAAGAAAAATTCGAAATCCGCGGAAAAAGTTTCTTTTTGTCTCAAAAAAAACGCCGTCATTCCGAAATTTCGTAGCCGCCGTCGGCTTTTCGGGAAACGCGCCGATCCAGTTCGAGAAGCAGAAGATTCGCGGAAACCGACGGGAACGGAAGTCCCGTCCGCGCGGAAAGTTCGTCGGGCGTGAGCGCGGCGCCTTCGCGCAAAGCGGAAAGGATTTTTCGAGCTTCGTCGGAAAGATTTTCCGTGCCCGCGCCGTCGTCGCCGTCGGTTTTTCCGAGGTCGAGCATCATCTGCTGCGCGGGAACGCACTCGAGGTCTTCGAGAATGTCCGCGGCGGACGCCGCGAGCGTCGCGCCGTCGCGGATCAGTTTGTGGCAGCCGCGCGAGCCGAGTTGCTCGACGCGTCCGGGCAGGGCAAAGACCGCGCGTCCGCAGTCGGCGGCGAAATTCGCCGTGATGATGCTTCCGCCGGCGATGTCCGATTCGACGACGAGCGTTCCCGCCGCCATGCCCGCGATGATGCGGTTTCGCTGCGGGAACGTGCGCCTGTCCGCCTTTTTCCTGAACGGAAATTCGCTGACGACCGCGCCGCCGTCCGCGGCAATTTTTTTAAAAAGTTCGAAATTCTCCGGCGGATAAACGACGTCCAGCCCGCAGCCGAGAACGGCGACGGTTTTCCCGTTTCCGGCGTCGAGCGCGCCCTCGTGCGCGGCGGTGTCGATCCCGCGCGCGCCGCCGCTGACGACGAGCCAGCCCGCCGCCGCCAGTTCCCGCGCGATTTTCTTCGCGTTCGTCGTGCCGTAAAGCGAGGCTTTGCGCGTGCCGACGAGCGCGACGCATTTCTCCGTCGCGAGCGCGTCGGCGTTCCCGCGGACGTAAAGCCCGGTCGGCGGGTCGGGAATCCGTTTCAGCAGCGGCGGGAACGCGTCGTCGAAAAACGGGATGAACTTCGCGTCGTGCGCGGCGAGTGCGCGTTCTTCTTTTTCAAGGTCGAAAAAATCGCGCCACGCGGAAATTTTTTCGCCGAGCGTTTTTCCGATTCCGGGAACGGCGGAAAGCCGGGATTTTCCCGCGCAGAGAATGGCGGAGAGGTCGTCGCCGAACGCGTCGCGCAACCGCCGGACGGCGACGGGACCGATTCCGGGAACGCCGTTCAGCGCCATCGCTGCCTGTGTCTGCGTCAGCATTTTTTTTCGCGAAAAAAAATCAGCGGGCGAGTGGCGCGACGAGGCGGATGAGGCTCTCGCGGTCGGAGGCGGACAACGTGCCGGAACCCGACGGCGCGCCCCAGCCGTCCGCGTCGGAGACGGCGAGCGACGCGGACGCCGTTCCCGCCGACGCGTTCAGCCACGCGAGAATTTCTTTCCAGATCGCGGGATCGGGTCGGCGCATTTCCGCGAGCGTGCGGATTTCTGCGGGAACGTTGAGCCGAGCGAGCGATTCTGGCAGTGCGAGCTGCAGCGAAATCCAGTCCGCGCGGATTTGCGAGTGCCACGGGAACGCTTTCAGCGCGGCGGTTGCAATGCGGTTCGCGATGTCGTTTCGCCCGATGCGGCGAAAATGGCGGATTGCGGCGAGATGATTTTCGGGACGAATGTTCTTGTCTTCGAGGAACTGGTTCAGCAACAGTTCGGATTGCGCGGCGTAGGCGGAGGATTTTTCCGGATCCGTTTCCTGCGCGGCGGCTTCCGCGTAGGCGGAGGCGAGCACGGCGGAAACGACGGAGTGGATTTCTTCGAAAAGCTTCGGCTCCGCTCCCGTCGCCTGCACGTAGGCTTCGATCGCTTCCGCCGGACGGTTCGCGGAAACGAGCGATTCCACCGCCGCTGCAACGAAGAGCGGCATTTCGTAGCAGCGTTCCCGCGCCGTGTTCATGCAGCGCAGCGCGATGTCGGGCAGCCCTTGTTCCGCCGCGAAATTCGCCAGCGCGACGAGCGCGGTCTGCGACATCGAAAACTGCGCGAAAATCGCTTCAAGCTCCGCGTTGAACGCCGCGTCGTCGCCGAGTTTTTTATAGGCGAAAAGCCGCCGCAGACGCGGACCGAGCACGTCCGGATTTTCTTCGAGCTGCCGCTTCGCCACGTCCAGCACGGCGTTGAAGTCGCCCGTCTCCGAGTAAAATCGCGAGAGCTGGTTGAAGAACGGCTCGCGCTTCTCGGCGGGAAATTGCGGAATGCTGTCGGCGAGCAGTTTCGCCGCTTCCCCGCGGCGTCCGGACGCGAAGATGCAGCGCGCTTTCAGAATGCGACCCTGCGCGTTTTCGTCGAGGCGTTCCCGCGCGATGAGCGCGAGGGCTTTCTCGTATTGTCCGCGATTGTAGAACGCGAACGCGCCGGCGAGCGCGGAAATGCGCCGCGCGTCTTCGGGAACGTTCGCGTTTTTGAGAATTTTTTCCGCCTGATCCGCCGCGACGTAATCCTGCTGAAGCTCGGCGAGCAGTTCAAAATATTTGGAAAAATACGCCGGCGTGACGGGAGCGTCCAGATCGATGAATTTCAGCCCCGCGTGCATCAGGCGGAGTGCCGTCGACGAGTCTCCGCACGCGTCGATGAGCGACGCGAGAATCAACCGCGCGCGAGAATTCTTCGGGTCGGCTTTCGCCGCGATCTGCGCGGAATTCAGCGCCGCTTTGTAATTTTTATTCTTGCGCGCTTCGTCGGCAATATCCGTGAAGCGGAGCGAGATTTTCTGAAAATGACGCGTGCGGATTTCCGGAAAATTTTCCGGTTCCGCGGCGGCTTCCGCGAGCGAAAGGCGCACGGACGTGCGGAGTTTTTCGTCCTCGATGATGTCCGTTTTCGAAAGCAACCGCTTGGCGGCGGCGGAAACGTCGCGCGGATTTTTGTAAAGCGTGAGGTCGGCGAGCGTGATCAGATTGAGCAGTTCGCCGTTGGCGGAAGCTTCCGCCTGCGCTACGGCGGGAACGGCGGCGCGGGCGGACAGCGATTGTCCATAGGATTCGGGGCTGGGAAAAGAAAAGGTGCTCATTGCGGCAAGTGCAAAAAAAATCTTTTTCACGGGAACGATAAAACAAGTTCCACACTTTTCCCGCAAGCGCGTTCTTTTTCGGCGCGCGTTCCCGCGCGGCGACGAGCCGTTTTTGTGCGGGAACGCGGCGACGAGCCGTTTTTGCGCGGGAACGGGAAAAAATGTTTTTGTAAAAAAAAGTTGACGACCGTTTTTTTTTGCAAAATGGCGTCCAGAAATCGAGACAGTTCGCGCGGGAACGGTTTCCGCGGCTCGCGATTCCGTCAATAATCCTCAACCAAAAGTTCCATTAAAAAAACCATGAAAAAATTCATTACAGCCGCGGCGCTTTTCGCCGCATCAACCGCGCTCGCAAGCGCAGCGACCGTTTCGCTTCTTCCCACGACAGAGAGCATCACGGCGAATCTCGCCACGGGGACGAATAATAACACGCTCGGGGGCTGGGATAAGGATAGCTCTGCTGTTCTGACCGTTCTCAATACCGATGTTTATAGCTATTTCAATTCGTATAGCAATCAGTGGGTGCTCACTTGCGGCACGAAAAACGACACGCTTCCGGAAAAAAATACGCTCACTAGCGTGACCTACGGCGAAGACGGCTCCGCGAGCTTCTCGCTGGTAGGGCGTCCGGCTTACCGCGGAGAAGCTCTCGCGGCGGTTGTTTCGCTTTCGTCGCTTTTGTCGACGGGTACGGACACGCTCTCGAAAGTGACGGTTTCGTTCATGGCGACCGCGACGGCGGGAACGTTCTCCGCGTGGAGTATCTCGGGCGGCACGGCGACGTCTCTGATTGCGGAAACGAATCTGTCAACTGCGACATCCCTCATCACGCTGGAAGCGAGCGATCTGTCGCTTTCTTCGGAGGACAAGGTCGTGTTCCTTTTCAACACGCAGAACACGA
>CAZWIK010000056.1:0-1236 GCA_964633895.1 uncultured Enterobacteriaceae bacterium
GTCGCCGCGCGGAGAAGACAAAAAAAAAGCGCGGGAACGGTTCCCGCGTTTTTTTTTCGACCGTGAGGCGCAGTCGGTTTTTTTGCCGGAATTTTTATTCCGCGACGAACAAATCGAGAATCGATTCCGTGCCGGGCACGAGGCGGTAAGCATGCCAGCCGCGTTCCCGCGCCGCCGCGACGTTTTTCGCGTTGTCGTCGATGAAGAGCGTTTCGGCGGGAACGAGTCGCGCGAGCTTTTCGACTTTTTCAAAAATCTCGCGCGACGGTTTCACGCAACGAAGCTCGTCGGAATAAAACGCGCGGTCGAAAAGCGCGTTCATGTCGCCGCCGATCTGTTCGGAAAAACGGCGCAGGAAGGTTTCGCGGTGCGGAGCGTTTGTGTTGCTCAGCAGGAACGTGCGGTAGCGGGAACGCGCGGCGCGGAGCAGCTCGATGCGCGCGGGAACGAAATCGCCCAACAGCGCGTCCCACGCCTCGCGAAGCTCGGCGTCCGTCCGCGAAGCCAGTTCCGGCGCGCGTTCCCGCAGTTTCCGGAAAAATTCGCTCGGCGAAAAATCGCCGCGCTCGTGCGCTTCGAAAAACGTGCCTGAGCCGACCTGTGTTTCCGCCGCCGTCAGATTCTTTACGCCGAGCCGCGCGAACGCGTCCACGGTTCGCGACAGCTCGACGTCCATCACGACGCCTCCGAAATCAAAGACGACGGCGTTTATTTCCTGCGGGAACGAATTTCTCAGCTTCATCGCGCGTGCGTGTCTAAGAATCACCAGCCGACGGCGTTTTTCTCGCCCTGCTTCGTCAGCGTTTTTTCACCCATCCAGATGATGTCGCCCGTTCTCGCGTCGGCGAGGCGCAGCGAAAACACGTAGCTGACCTGTTTCGTCGATCCCGCGCGCGCGGCGACCTCGGCGATTTTTCCCAGAAGCGTGAAATCTGGCAGCACCGTCTGCGTTTCGCCGAGCTCCTCCATGTTTTTGCGCACGACGTCGTTCCCGCTCTCGACGCTCATCGACATCGAGACGGTCGCCTTGCCGGATTCGAGAATTTTCTGCTGAACCTTGTCCGTGAGCAGCGCGACGTTGAAATTCTGCGTCGTGTCGTTCTTGACGCGGCTTAGCGCGATGCGCGGCTTTTTCTCGCCGGAAAACGCGCCGCCGATCAGCATCTGCGCGACGAGCGAATCCGCCGCCGACGTGAAATCCTGAATGTCCGCCGCATTCAGCGACACGACGGTTTC
>CAZWIK010000056.1:1336-7894 GCA_964633895.1 uncultured Enterobacteriaceae bacterium
CCGCCGCCGACGTGAAATCCTGAATGTCCGCCGCATTCAGCGACACGACGGTTTCTTTCCCGTCGGGGTCAATGTAGTGCGCGGGCGTGGAACAGCCGGCAAACGCGGTGGCGAACGCGGCGACGATTGCGGGAACGTTTTTTTTCATCGTTTTTCTTTTCATATTTTTTTCTCCTGTTTATTTTTTATTTCAAAATGGCTTGGGAAACGACGAGCGGACCGAAAGCGTCCGTCGTCTTGACGAGAACGAGATTGATTTTGCCCGGAGCGAGTTCAATTTCGCGGGAACGCCCGCCGACCGCGACGGTCAAGCGGCGCGACGCCGGCGTCTTCATGCGGGCGATCGAAAAATTCTGCGGGAGCGTCTGCCAGCAACGCACGTCCGCGCCGCTCGACGCGTAGGTGTAGCTGCTCGTGCCGACGATCGTCGCGAGCGAAACGAGCGCGGCACCGACGCCTCCGTCGCGGCGGGAAAACTCCATGCCGACGGCGTTGACCGCCGCGGCGGAAACGGATTTGAGAAACGCCGTGGTGAGCGTCCGCGCGAGAATCGCCGGATACGCGTTGTCGAAATCCGTCCGCACGACGCTGTTCATGTCGCAGATTTCTTCGGCGGGAACGCCCGCCGCGGACAGCGCGGGAACGGGACTCGGCGCGGAATTGCCGACGGAATGCGCACCGGAAATAAACGGGAAAACGCCCCAGTATCGTCTTTCGTCGGAAAGGACGAGTTTCGGCAACGCAATGCTGACCGGCATCGGCGTCAGATAGCCGCGCCCCGTCGGGATCGGTAGCATGAGGTCCACGCGCGTCGTGCCGACGGTCGGCGCAAGCCCGCTCTCGAAAACGACGTAGGTCAGCGGTTCGTCCGCGGGAACGCCGCGTTCCGCGTCCGCGAGGTCTTCGGCGACATAGTTGTTCTGCGGATACATTTCCGCGGCGCGGGAAAGCGAGACGCGGGCGCGCTCGACGTCCGCGCCGTCCGTTCCCGCGTGGAGAAAATAAATTCCGTGCAGCCACGTCGCGAACGGATTGACGTAATCGGCGAGGACGCGGACGCCGGACAGATTTTTTTCCTGCTCGGCGAGCTGCGCGTCCAGACCGCTTTTTTCGAGCAGCGCGGGAACGTCCACGGAATTTTCTTCGGCTTCCTTGCGCGCTTTTTCGATGTTTTTCGCGTTGCGTTCGACGGCTTCGCGCTGCGCCTGATATGCGGCGTTCAGCGCGGCGCGGGCGGCGTCGGAATCGCCTTTTTCGAGAAAATTCAACGCGCGGTAGGCGTGCAGCATGATGGTGTCGCTGCTTCGTCCGCGATACGGGAGCGCGGAAAGATTTGTGAGCGAAGCGAGTGCCTCGCGCGAAAGCAGGACGTCCGGCGTTTCGTCCCAGTGCGCGAGCGTTCCCGCGGCGCGTTCGAATTCCGCGGCGGATTCTTCCGCGTTCCCGCAGGCGCGGAGCGTCGTTGCGCGTTCGAGTTGCCAGAGCAGTCGGTTTTTTTCGCCGGAATCCTCGAGCGCGGCGGACGCGATGCGCTCGGCTTCGGAAAAATTCCCGGCTTTCCACTGCGTGCGCAGCCGGCGCGCGTCGTCGTCATAGCTCGCGCAACCGGCGAGAACGGCGGCGACGCACACGAGGGCAAAACTGCGGAAAAGGTTTTTCACGGGAACGCGTTTTTTTTCTGAAAAAAAAATCAGGGGGCGAGACGCTCGATCGTCCACTCGGAAGATTTTTCGTCGGTGCGCGTGTAGCAGAATCGGTCGTGCAGGCGGTTTGGGCGTCCCTGCCAAAATTCGATGCGTTCGGGAACGACGCGGAAGCCGCCCCAAAAATCCGGCAACGGCACTTTGCCTTCGGAAAAGCGTCGCTTCATTTCGTCGAGTTTTTTCAGCAAAAGCGAACGCGAGGAAATGACCGTGCTCTGATGCGAAACCCACGCGCCGAGCTGGCTGCCGAACGGGCGGCTCAGAAAATATTTCAGCGATTCCGCCGTGGAAATCTTTTCGACGCGCCCGTCGATCTCGACTTGCCGTTCCAACGAAACCCACGGAAACAGCAGTGCCGCGTGCGGATTTTCTTCGATCTGGCGCGCCTTGCGTCCCGTGTAATTTGTAAAAAAAACGAAACCGCGCTCGTCGTAAGCCTTGAGCAGAACTGTGCGCGCTGAGGGCCGCCCGTCCGCTCCCGCCGTGCAAATCGTCATCGCGTTTGGTTCCGGCAACTTCGCCTCGCACGCCTGCTCGAACCAGCGGCGAAATTGCGCAAACGGATTTTCGCAGAGATCCTCGCGATCCAGACCTCCGCGCGTATATTCCTCTCGAAGAGCAAATAAATCCATGACGTTTTGCATTATCGCGCGGGAACGCCGCACTGTCCATTCCATTAAAAGCGATCCGGCGGGAACTCAGGCGGCGGCGGCGCGTTCCCGCACCGAAAAAATCTTTTGTCTTTAATTCCCGTGCTTTTTTCCTATAAAGTCTTCGCCATGAGAGTTATACCCTACGGTGCCGCCGGCGGCGTTACCGGCTCGTGTTTTCTGGTCGACATAAAAAAATCCAAAATCCTCGTCGATTGCGGATTGTTTCAGGGATTTTCGACGGACGTTTCCGCGAATCGCGTTCCCGCGGGAATCCAAGTTGAGAAAATCGACGCGATTCTCCTGACGCACGCGCACCTCGACCACTGCGGGCGGCTTCCGCTGTTCGTCAAAGCCGGATACGCAAAAAAAATCTACGCGACGGAAGCGACGATAGAAATCGCCAAGCTGATTTTGCTCGACTCCGCGCATTTGCAGGAATCCGACGCCGAGCGCGAAAACCGCAAGCGCGCCCGCGCCCTGCGCAAGCCGATCGATCCGCTCTACACGTCGGAAGACGTCCGGCGCGTGTTCCCGCTGTTCGTTCCCGTCGCCTACGAAGCGGAATTCGAGCCCGCCGCTGGCGTGAAGGCGAAATTCGCGGAAGCGGGGCATCTGCTCGGCTCGTCGAGCATCGAACTCACGCTGAACGACGTCGGCGTGAAGAAAAAAATTCTCTTCTCCGGCGACCTCGGGCCGCCGAACGTGCCGATTCTCCGCGACCCGAAAAAAATCGACGACGAAGATTTCGACGCCGTTTTCATCGAATCCACTTACGGCGACCGCGACCACCGCGATCTGCAAGCGACGGTCGATGAATTTCACGAATTGCTCGAACACGCCGTCGAACGCGGTTGTAAAGTGCTGATTCCGACGTTCGCCGTCGGGCGCGCGCAACAGCTTCTTTATTATCTCGGAGAATTTTTCGCGCAGGGAAAACTGCCGAAGATTCCCGTCTTTCTCGACAGCCCGATGGCGATCGAAGCCTCGATGCTCTACCGCAAACACACGGAGCTTTTCGACAAGGAAGCGGCGGAATACGCGGCGAACCGCGTTCTCGCGGACGCACTTTCCGGTCTGCGCCTCTGCAAAACCGGCGAGGAATCCCGCGCGCTCAATTCCGTCGAAGGACCCTGCATCATCATGGCGGGAGCGGGAATGTGCACGGGCGGGCGCATTCTTCATCATTTCAAAAACAATCTGCACAAGGAAAACACGATCGTTCTCATCTGCGGCTTTCAGGCGGAAGGCTCGCTCGGACGGCTGCTCGTCGAGGGTCGCCGCCGCGTGCACATCTACGGCGAGGAAATCGGCGTCCGCGCGAAAGTCTACACGCTCGGCGGATTTTCCGCCCACGCGGGGCAGACGGATCTGCTGCGCTGGCTCGCGCCGATCGTCGAAAAAAAAGCGAAGCGCCCGCGCGTGATCGTCATTCACGGCGAACGCCGCCAGCGGGAGACGCTCTCGCAGAAAATTTTCGGGCGCTTCG
This sequence comes from uncultured Enterobacteriaceae bacterium, assembly GCA_964633895.1. Taxonomy (GTDB): domain Bacteria; phylum Verrucomicrobiota; class Verrucomicrobiia; order Opitutales; family UBA953; genus Spyradosoma. Next base: position 5,179 of record CAZWIK010000056.1, read on the forward strand.
GCATCCGCTCCGCGATTCCGAATCTCGGCGAAGCCGTCCTGCTCTGAGCGTTCCCGCGAAATGAAAACGAAGCCGCGCCAAGCGCAAAGCCCGAACGAAATTTTCGACGTCGTCGACGGGAACGACCGCGTCGTCGGGCAGGCGACGCGCGCGGAAACGCACCGCCGGAAACTTTTTCACCGCGCCGTTCACGTTTTCGTCTTCGACGCGCGCGGGAACGTCTTCATTCAAAAGCGTTCGCTTGAAAAAGACACGTGTCCCGGGCTTTTTTCGACGTCCTGCGCGGGGCACGTCGATTCCGGCGAAACTTACGAAGCCGCCGCCGTGCGGGAACTCGGCGAAGAACTCGGCGTTCCCGCGTCCGCCGCGAAAACGCTGCGCTTTCTTTTCGCGCTCTCGCCGCAGGACGCACTCGGCTGGGAATTCGTGCGCGTCTACGCGCTCGATTACGCGGGAACGCTTTCGCCCGAACCCGCGGAAATCGCGGAGCTTCTCGCGCTCGCGCCCGAGGAAATCGACGCCCGCGTCGCCGCCGAGCCGAACGCGTTCGCCGAATCTTTTCGCATCGTCTGGGAAAAATTTTCGGCGGATTTCCGCTGAACGCGAAACGCGTTCCCGCGCCTGCGGAAAAAAAATCAGCCGAGTAGCTCGGCGAGCTCCGTCCAGCGTTCGTAGGCGGCGGCGATTTCTTTTTTCAGCGATTCGTAGCGCGTCATTTCGGATTTCGTCGCGTTCCCGCGCGCGAAAAATTCCGGCGCGGACATTTTCGTTTCCAGCTCCGACCGCTCCGCTTCGAGCGCGGAAATTTTTTCCTCGGTCTCTTTCAGCGCCTTGCGCAGCGGAGCGAGCTGGCGCGCGCGTTCCGCGTTAGCGCGGCGGCGTTCCCGCGGGTCGTCCGCTTGATTCTTCTCCGCGGGAGAAGCGTTCCGCGAGGCGAAAGCTTCGCGTTCCCGAGCGCGGTCTTCCGCCGTCGCCGCGAGGTAATCGCTGACGTTGCCGTGAAAAACGCGCACGCCGTGATTTTTGACTTCGAAAACTTTCGTGACGAGCGGATCGAGAAACGCGCGGTCGTGGGAAACGATGACGAACGTTCCCGCGTATTGTTTCAAAGCCTGAGCGAGCACGTCCTTGGCACGCATGTCGAGGTGATTCGTCGGCTCGTCGAGAATCAGAAAATTGAACGGGCGCAGCAGCATCCGCGCGAGCGCGAGCCGGTTGCGCTCGCCGCCGGAAAGCACGCCGACCGGCTTAAAAACGTCTTCGCCGCGGAAAAGAAACGCGCCGAGCAGCGTGCGCAGACGCGTCGTGCCGAGACCGGCGGCGACGTTGTTGACGGTCGTCAGCACGTCGATGTCCGGATCGAGTTCCCGCGCCTGATGTTGCGCGAAATAGGAAACGGCGACGTTCAGCCCTTCCGCGCGCGTTCCCGCGCTCGGCGCTTCCGTTCCCGCGAGCATTCGTATCAGCGTGGATTTTCCCGCGCCGTTCACGCCGACGACGGCGATGCGCTCGCCGCGTTCGATTTTCAGGCTGATGTTTTCGAGGACGCGAAGCGCGCCGTAGCTTTTGCTCAGATTTTTCAGCTCGAGCACGACCTGCCCGCTCTGCGGCGCGGGCGGGAACGTGAACGCGATCCGCGAATCGTCTTCCGCCTCAAAATTCACGCGCTCGATTTTTTCAAGCTGTCTGATGCGCGACTGCACCTGCGCCGCCTTTGTCGCTTTTGCGCGGAAACGCTCGATGAATTTCTCCGTTTTCGCGATTTCCCGCTCCTGATTTTGCGCGGCGCGGCAAAGTGCCTCGCGGCGTTCCCGCGATGTTTTTTCGAAATAGGAATAGTTGCCGTTGTAGGTTTCCAGCCGACCGGAGGAAAGCGCGAACGTTTTCCCGCAGACTGTGTCGAGAAACGCGCGGTCGTGAGAAACGACGACGACCGCTCCCGCGTAGCGCGAAAGCCAGTTTTCGAGCCAGTCCTGCGACTCCGCGTCGAGATGATTCGTCGGCTCGTCCAAGAGGAGCAGAGACGGCTCGCGCAAAAGGAGCTTTGCCAGCGCGATGCGCATCTGCCAGCCGCCGGAAAATTCGCCCGTGTCGCGCGCCATGTCCGCCTGTGCGAAGCCGAGCCCGTGCAGAATCGTTTCGACGCGGGAACGCAGTTTTTCCGCGTCCGCGTTTTCAAGCGCGCGCTCCCAATCCGAAACCAGCCCGAGCGTTTCGCGGAACGCGTCGGAATCCGCGTCCATGCCGCGCAGCGCGGCGTCCGCCTCCGCGATTTTCCGTCGCAGGGAAAGAATGTCCTCGGCGGCGCTTTCGACTTCCGCGTAAAGCGTTTTTCCGCGCGTTTCCAATCCGTCCTGCGGCAGATAACCGACCGTCGCGTTCTTCGCCGCGTCGAGCGTTCCCGCGTCAAAATCCTGCGTTCTCGCGAGAATTTTCAGCAACGTGGATTTTCCCGCGCCGTTCAAGCCGACCAGCCCGATGCGCTCCCGCGCGCCGATCACGGCGGAAACGCCGTCGAACAAAATCCGCGGTCCGTATCGCAGGCGAATGTCGGAAAGACTGAACATTTCGGGAAAATAAAAAGCCAGCGAAGCTTTTATTCAAGCGTTTTCGCCGTCAATTTCGAAGCGCCGGGGACGCGCGCGTTTTTTTTCAAAAAAAGCGTTCCCGCGCAAAAAAAAGTTTATGAGCTTAACAGCTTAAAAGTTTAATCGCT
>CAZWIK010000057.1:0-7837 GCA_964633895.1 uncultured Enterobacteriaceae bacterium
CGGCTCCGGAATCGCAGTCAACGTCAGCGTCAGCGCGTTGTTCTCATACGAAAATTCTTTGCTGTAAGCATCGAACGCGCTCCCGAATTCGACGTAAGACGAATCCGCGCCGAGAAGCGTCGCGGCGTTGTCCGACGAAAGCGTCTCTCCGTTGAACGAGATGCTGCTCGACGCGAGAAGCGTCAGCGCGATCGATTCGGCGGAATCGCCGTCGAGCGTGCTCGGCGTCGAAGCGAGCGAGTCAAGAAGCTCATTCGCAAGAACCAGCTTCGCGCCCTCCGCAAACGCCACGCTGCCCGCGGAAACATTCGCGACCGAAAGTTTCAGCGAAGCCGACGCCTCGACGCTCACCGCACCCGTGCCGAGTGCACTCTTATTCCCCGCATCGAGCGTTCCCGCGGAAACCGTGACGTCGCCCGTGAACGTGTTCTCGCCCGTGAGCGTCAGCGTTCCCGCGCCCTGCTTCGTCAGCTTCGTCGTGCCGCTAATCGTGTTTCCCGCGAAAACGTCGTTCGAGTAATTGTAAACGACAGTGAAATTTCCGCTGATCGTTCCCGTGCCGGAAACGGAACCGCTCGTCGTTCCCTCGCCGCCATCGTTCCCGAACTGTAAATATGAGCCACTAGCTCCTGTCAGAGAAAAATCTCCTTCATATTTGGAAACATCTCCCGTGAACACATACTGCTGCTTAACGGTACTTTTATTGAACGTCCAATTGCCCGAACCCGTGAGCGATCCATTGAATGTATAAACGGAACCCGAATATCCGTTATTCAAAGAGAAACCGCCGCTGCCGATTTCAATGTCTGCGGCAAAAGTCGTGGAGCCGCTGAGAAAATGGCCGCCGCTAATTCCGTCGAGGACGATTTTCGAACCCGCGACGCCGTAGGTATTGAGATTGAGGTCCGTAGCCGATGAAATATTTTTCAGCTCGACCGTTCCCGTGAAGCCGGTGCCGACAGCATTGACGGTTACGCTCGTTCCCTCGCCGATCGTGAAAATGCTCGAATCCGTGAGCACTCCGCCCGTCGTCACGCCGTCGAACGTAATCGTTCCCGTTCCCGCAGACAACTTGCTGATCGCCACCGTACCGCCGCCGGAAACGGAAATCGACGCGCCCTCCGTCGCCGTCACGCCCGCCGAAGCAAACGCATTCAGCGTGAACGTTTTTCCCGAAGCGATTGTCCATTCCTGCGCGCCGCGGAGAACGAACGTCGTCCCACTGTCTCCGGCCGTGTTGCTGAGCGTGAAATTTTCGTTGATCGTCGTGTAAGCGGTCGAGCCGTCCTGGTTTCCCAGATAGATAGGACGAACAGCGCTCGTTCCCGATGAAGTGATGGAGAAACCGGTCGCGCCTTCTTCCACGATGATGCCGGCAAGCGCGAGCGGATGGAACGTGTAGGTCGCCGCGGCAACCGTTCCCGCGGAATAAGTTTCATCCGTCAGTGTATTGAATGCCGTGAACCGCAGGGTATTAAGAGGAGTGGACGTGCTGTCCGTCGCAATAATTCCTTTAACGTCATTCCAAGCGCCGGAGCTCCCGGACTTGGACGCGGAATAAGAAACGGTTCCGTCATCGTTATACGTCGTCGTGTAATACGTGCCGAAAGCGGCGTCCGTGCCGCTTGACACCAAACCGGACCACGTGTAGAGCGTTCCCGAGTAACTGGGAGTTTCCGCGAGCGCGGGAACGCTCATCGCGGCAGCCGCGACGAGCGTGGTGAGCATTGTTTTGCTGTATTTCATAACCATGATTTCAGGGCTTTTTTTGTTGTTGCGTGTATTGTGAAAACCAAAAAGCGACTTTCGTCTCTTTTCGAAAACGCCATTTTGCAAAAAAAAACGGTTGGCAAGCGTTTTTTCCCACGGCGAAAGCCGTTTTTTCTTTTTTTTGGGAACGCGTTCCCGCGCAAAAATGGCTGGCAACCCTTTTTCCCGTTCCCGCAATTTTTCTCCCGTTCCCGCGATTTTTTTCCGCGTTGCGGGAACGCGCCGCAATTTTCAGAATAACGCGTATGTTTTTCCTCGCCCTTCTTGCTGGCTTCGCCGTAGCCGTCTGGATTTTTTCGGGAATCTGCTACAAGAAGTTTTCGCGCTTCTGCAAAGAATACACGTGGCGCTACGCGCTTTTCCGTCCGCTGTGCGCGTTCGTCTGCCTGTTTCTCTATCGGCGGCGAACGCTCGGCGCGACGAACGTTCCCGCGCGCGGCGGATGCCTCGTCATCGCGAATCACACGTCCTACGCGGACGTGATCTGCATGGGTCTGGCGTGCCAACGCCCCGTGCGCTACGTTTCGTGGGCGGGTTTTGAAGACAGCCTGCCGACGAAACTTTTCATGCGCGCGATGCGGACGATTCCGATCGCTCCCGACAAGGCGAAGGACGGCATGAAGACGGCGACGGCGGCGCTAAAAGCGGGCGAGCTGGTCTGCATTTTCCCCGAAGGCTGCATGACGCGCAACGGCAGTCTCCAGCCGTTTCTCGGCGGTTTTCAGCTGATCGCGCGAAGCGCGGACGTTCCCGTCGTTCCCGCGTATATCGACGGGCTCTGGGGTTCGCTCATGAGTTTCCGCGGCAAAAAGTTTTTCTGGAAAAAACCGCGGCTTTCCCGCACGCCCGTCGCGATCGCGTTCGGCGAACCTTTTAAAATGGGCAGACGCGCGGGCGAAGTTTCGGTTCAGGAGGCGCGTTCCCGCGTGCTGGACCTCGGCGCGAAACTTTTTTCCGAGCGCGTGGAGCTGCGCGCGCATCTCGCGGGAATGCTGATCGACGCGTGCGCGGGAGCGCCTTTCCGGACGGCGGTCGTCGATTATTCGCTCGGTCGCAGAAAAATTTCCCGCGCCGCGCTGCTCGCCGTGTCGCACCGCCTCGCGCAACGGATTTCGCGAAGCGCGCGGGAACGCCGCGTCGGAATCGTGCTGCCGCCTGGCATCGCGGGAATGGCGGCGAACTACGCGTGCGCGCTCGCGGGAAAAATTCCGGTGAATCTGAATTTTACGTTGGGACGCGCGCAGCTCGAGGCGTGTCTCGCGAAAGCGGAAATCGAAACCGTCATCACCGTCGGCGCGATGAAAAAACAGCTCGCCGAGCGTTTTCCGGATTTTCCGTGGCCGGAAAAACAGCTCGACGTTCTCGACGAAATCAAGGCGATCCCGCGCACCGCGTTGCTCGGCGCGATCGCGCAGATCGTCCTGCTCCCGTCGTTTGTTCTGAAAAAACTCTGGCGCGTTCCCGCGCGCGGCGGGAGCGAGGAAGCCGCGATTCTCTTCACGAGCGGAAGCTCCGGCACGCCGAAAGCCGCCGTCGTCTCGCACAGGAACATCATCGCGAACTGCGTCCAAATCGACGATTACGACATTCTTCCCTCGGGAACGCGCCTGCTCTGCAATCTGCCGATTTTCCACTGCTTCGGCTACACGACGCTGCTGTGGTTCGCCGCGACGCGCGACATTCTCGCCGTCGCCGTGCCCTCGCCGCTCGACCTCGCGCGCAACCTGCAGGCGATCCGCGGCGAGCGCGTTTCCGTGATGCTTTCCACGCCGACGTTTCTCCGTTCCTATATGAAAAAGGCGCCGCCGGAATATCTGAGTTCGCTCCGGCTCGTCGTCGCCGGCGCCGAACGCACGCCGGACGGCTTCGGCGAAAGCTGGGAACAGAAATTCCCCGCGTCGCTTTATCTCAACGGCTACGGCATGACGGAAGCTTCGCCCGTGATTTCCGTCAACAAGCCCGACGTCGTCAACGAAACCGACGGCTCGGTGCAGCTCGGCAAAAAGGCGGGAACGGTCGGCATTCTTTTCCCCGGCATGAACGCGAAAGTCTGCGATCCCGACAGCGGCGAACTTCTCAAGGACGGGCAAAGCGGAATGCTTTTCCTCAAAGGCGCAAACATCTTCGAAGGCTATCTCGACGAAACGGGAACGCCCGTTCCCGCGACGGACGCGGACGGTTGGTATAAAAGCGGCGACATCGCCTCGCTGGACGAACGCGGCTTCATCTCGATAAAAGGACGGCTTTCCCGTTTTTCAAAAATCGGCGGCGAAATGGTGCCGCACGGCGCGATCGAGGAAGCGGTGCAAAAAATTCTCGGACTCGACGGCGAAACGCTCCAAGTCGCCGTCGCCGGTCGTCCGGACGAAGCGAAAGGCGAGGTGCTGGTGCTGGTGACAACGCTGCCGGAACTCGATCTCGCCGCGCTCGGACGCAGGCTCGCCGACGCCGGTTTCCCAAATCTCTGGATTCCGCGCGAAATGAAGACCGTTCCCGCGATTCCCGTTCTCGGCACGGGAAAGCTCGACATCAAGGCACTCGCGGATTTCGTGAAGGCGTAAAAATCTTTTTTTTTTCAAAAAAACGGACGCGGAATCACTCGCCCGCGGGAACGCCGCGCCACCGGCACGCGCTCGGACAGACGGCGAGACCGCCGAGAGACGTTTCGCGGAGTTCCCGCGGCATCCGCCGCCCAACGTCGCGCATCGCGAAAATCGCGTCGTCGAGCGAAACGCGCGGATCCGCTCCCGCGAGCGCGAGCGTCGCCGCCAGATACGAATGCACGGAAAACATGCTGTTGCGCGAGACACACGGCACTTCGACGTAGCCGCCGATCGGATCACAGACGAGCCCGAGCGTGTTTATCAGCGCAAACGTTCCCGCCGCGCAGGCTTGCTCCGGCGTGCCGCCGAGCGCTTCGACGACCGCCGACGCCGCGATGCACGACGCGCTGCCGACTTCCGCCTGACAGCCGCCCTGCGCTCCCGCGAGAAACGCGTTGCCCGCGATGACGACGCCGACGCCGCTCGCCGTGAAAAGCGCGCCCGTGAGCGCGTCCTCGCCGATTCCGCGCGTTTCTTCCAAAAGGACGAGGCACGCGGGAACGATGCCGGACGAGCCGGCGGTCGGCGTCGCGACGATGCGCCCGAACTGCGCGTTCGTTTCCAGAACGGCGCAGCTGTAAGCCGCGAGCCGCGTCAGATCTTCGCCCAATAGCGACCTCCCGCTCCGCGCGTGCGCGAGAATTTTCGCCGCGTCGCCGCCGGAAAGCCCGCTGGGCGACGGTTCGCGGATTTCCAGCCCGCGCCGAATCGAGGCGCGCATCGTCTGAAAATGCGCCTTCATTTTTTCGAAAATTTCTTCGCGGGAACGCCCCGTCATTTCGATTTCGCGCCGCAGGGCGAGTTCGCCGATTGAAATTTTTTCGCGGGAACAAATCGCGAGCAGTTCCGCGGCGGTCGTGTAGGTATTCATTTTTTTTGAAAAAAATCGTCGGGAATCGGAAAACAAAAAAGGCGGCGGGAACGCGCGTTCCCGCGCGGGAAAAATCACGGGAGCTTCGGCACGGCGAGCAACCGGTGAACGAACGGAATTTTGCGGAGCACGCTCATGCAGTCCGCGGGAAGCGGCGCGTCGGTCTTGATGATGGTGAGCGCCTCCTTGTTGCGCATCCGGCGCGCGGTCTGAATCGCGGCGATGTTGACTTCGATGCAGGCGAGCAAACCGGTAACGCGCGCGAGAAAGCCCGGGCGGTCCATGTGCCAGAAAACGAGCGCGTCGAGTTCACCGTTCAGATCCGTGTCGAAGCCGTCGATTTCGTTGATGACGACGCTCCCGCCGCCGATGCTCGCTCCCGCGACGGAAAGCCGCTCGCCGTCCGGAAAAAGATACGTGATGCGCACGGAATTCGGATGCGCGTTCGCGCCGAAATCGACGCTGCGGAATTCGACGTTCATGCCGTTCTCGCGCGCGATCTGCAACGCGTTTTTCAGCCGCTCGTCATCCGGACGCATCCCGAGCAGACCGGCGACGAGCCCGCGGTCGGTCGCGTGACCCGTTCCCGTCGCGGCAAACGAGCCGTGCAGTTCGATCAGCACGCTCGGATAAAACGCCGTCGCCCCGCCGCAGATTCCGCGCGCAAGCAGACCGAGGCGCACCGCTCCCGCCGTGTGGGAGCTGGACGGTCCGATCATGGCGGGACCGATGATGTCGAATGCGGAAAAACTGTTGTTCATTGCCTGCGCGAATGCGCCGCAAACATTTAACGAAAAGCCGCCGTTTCGCAACACGGAAAAAAAACACGCCGCGATCCCCGTTCCCGCGGGAACGGATCGCGCGAAAATCTCCGGCTTCCCGTTGAATTTTCCCCGAAAAAGTGATTCAATCGGAAGTCTCAAAAATGCTGAAAGCAATGAATTTTGACCTTCTTGTCATCGGCAGCGGAATCGCGGGATTGAGTTTTGCGATCAAGACCGCCGCCAAGGGTTTGCGCGTGGCGGTCGTCACGAAAAAAGCTTCGGCGGAATCGAACACGAATCACGCCCAGGGCGGAATCGCCTGCGTTTTCGATCAGGCGGACAATTTTGAAAACCACGTGCGCGACACGCTGGTCGCCGGCGACGGTCTTTGCGACGAAGCCGCAACGCGCGCAATCGTCGAAGCCGCTCCCGCGCGAATCCGTGAGCTGATCGAAATCGGCGTCGATTTTTCGAAAGGACAGGACGGCGGCTACGACCTGACGCGCGAAGGCGGGCATTCCCACCGACGCATTCTTCACGCGCACGACCTGACGGGAAAGGCGATCGAAGACGCGCTGCTCGCCGTCGCCGAAAAAAATCCAAACATCGCGTTTTTCGAATATCACATGGCGATCGACCTCATCACGGCGGCGCGCCTGAAAGACTCGGAAATTTCTTCGTCCGATCCCGCGAACCGCGTTCTCGGCGCATATGTGCTGGACGTCGCGTCGGGGAAAGTGCTCGCGTTCCGCGCTCCCGCCGTCGTGCTCGCCTCCGGTGGCATCGGGCAGGTTTATCAATACACGACGAATCCCGACATCGCGACGGGCGACGGGATCGCGATGGCTTACCGCGCGGGAGCACTCGTGCGAAACATGGAATTCGTGCAGTTCCACCCGACAGCGATGTATGCGCCGGACGGTTCCCGCGAACTCATTTCCGAAAGCGTGCGCGGCGAAGGCGCGATTCTGCGCGACATCAACGGGCGTCCGTTCATGAAAGACTACGACGCCCGCGGAGACCTCGCCCCGCGCGACGTCGTGGCGCGCGCAATCGACGCCGAGATGAAAAAATCCGGCGCGCCGCACGTCTGGCTCGACATTTCCCACAAGCCGGAATCCTACCTGCGGGAACGCTTCCCGCACATCTACAACACCTGCAAGGCGCACGGAATCGATATGGCGAAGGAAAAAATCCCCGTCGTTCCCGCGGCACATTATCTTTGCGGCGGCGTGAAAACGAACATGAACGCGGAAACGTCGATTCCGGGGCTTTACGCGTGCGGCGAAACGGCATGCACCGGACTTCACGGCGCGAACCGCCTCGCGTCGAACTCGCTGCTCGAAGCCGTCGTCCTCGCCCACAACGGAGCAGACGCCGTCGCCGAATTTTTGAAAAAAAATCCTGTTCCCGCGACGGAGATTCCCGAATGGCAGGACGGGAACGTGCAAGACTCCGACGAACGCGTCGTGCTTTCGCACAACTGGGGCGAGCTGCGCCGCGCGATGTGGGACTACGTCGGCATCGTGCGCACGACGAAACGCCTCCACCGCGCCCTCGCGCGCGTGCGAATGCTCAAGGCGGAAATCAACGAATATTACTGGAATTTCAAGGTCGAAGCCAAACTGCTCGAACTGCGCAATCTCGTTCAAGTCGCGGAAATCGTGATTCTCTGCGCCCTGCAACGCCACGAATCGCGCGGGCTGCATTGCACGCTGGATTTCCCGAAAAAATCCGCGGAAATTTACGATTCCGTCGCCCTGCGTCCCGAACTGACGCCCGCAGACCGCGCCGCGAACAAGCTCTGATCCCGTTCCCGCGAAAAAAAA
>CAZWIK010000058.1:0-7655 GCA_964633895.1 uncultured Enterobacteriaceae bacterium
ATATTAGTCCCGTTCGAGGTAATCGTGATCGTCTTCCACGTGGTGTTTGCCGTCGCCGCCTTGACGTTCTCCAAAACGACGCTTCCACCCGCTGAGGAAGTGCCTCCGAAACTCGCATACGTGTAAACGCACAGCGATCCATCTTCGCCGGCTTGGCCGGTCCGGGTCAACGCCAGGCAACTATTATCTTCGGAGCCGTTGCCCGTGTAGATGCTCAGAAGATTTCTCCAACCGTTCGTATCGGCGTAGTTCGCGAGATCGAAACTGACGGTGAAACTATTCGCGCAAATGCCTGCACTGCTGCTGATGTTCGCCCACGGCGTTCCGGAATTGCCTCCGAAGCTACCGTATCCGCCCTCGGCGTTGTAGGTAAAATCTGCGCTCCAGGTCGTGTTCGGCGTGTTGACCGTCGGTGCTCCACTCGACGAGAAATCCCACGCATAGACAACATCCTGCTTCTGCGCGTCAGAAAAATCGCCGTATCCGATAGACACCGCGTTTGCGAGCGCGGTTGAAGCGGCGAGAAGCGCCGCGGCTGTGATGAATTTTTTCATGATTTTTGATGAAACTTTTTTTGTGGATTGTTAGCGAAACCGAGACGGCGGAAAAAACGGCTCGTCGCCGCGTTCCCGCGCGAACTGTCCCGATTTCGGAAAGCCATTTTGCAAAAAAAAAACGCGACGCAAGCGTTTTTTTTCATTCCCAAAAAAAACGGCTCGTCGCCGCGGGGACGCGAAAAAAAAGCTTATGAGCTTAACCGCTTAAAAGTTTAATCGCTCCCGCGAGCGCGAGACCTTTTGAAAAAACGTGAAAAAAAACGTTCCCGCGGGGACGCCTCAATTGCTCGGCACGGCAAAAAAAAAGCGTTCCCGCGCGAAAACGGCTCGTCGCCGCGCGGGAACGCCAAATCATGAAAAAAATGCAATCGATTCGGAGAGAAAAATTATTTTTTTCGTTTCCCGGTCGACTTGAAGAGTTTTTTGACGGAAGCGACGGCGTAATCGCGGTTCATCTTGGCGATGAAGTCGAGCGTCTGTCCTTTCGGGCAAACCGCCTGACATTCGCCGAGATTGGAGCAGTTGCCGAAACCGGCGTCGTCCATCGCCTTGACCATCGCGAGAACGCGTTTGTCTTTTTCGGGCTTGCCCTGCGGGAGCGAATTGAGCTGCGTGACTTTCGACGAGACGAAAAGCATCGCGGACGCGTTTTTGCACGCCGCCACGCACGCGCCGCAGCCGATGCACTCGGCGGCGTCCATCGCGGTATCGGCGACTTCTTTCGGAATCGGCATGATGTTCGCGTCGATCGCGGAACCCGTGCGAACGGAGACGAAGCCGCCCGCCTGAATGATCTTGTCGAACGACGTGCGGTCAACGATCAGGTCGCGGATCACCGGGAACGGCTTCGCGCGCCACGGTTCGATCGTTACGGTTTCGCCGTCGCGGAAATGGCGCATGTGGAGCTGACACGTCGTGACGCCCGGGAGCGGACCGTGCGGCATTCCGTTGATCGTCATGGAACACATACCGCAGATGCCTTCGCGGCAGTCGTGGTCAAACGCGATCGGCTCCTTGCCCTGCGCGACGAGGTCTTCGTTGAGAATGTCGAGCATTTCAAGAAACGACGATCCCGTGGACACGTTGGAAACCTTGTAAGTCTCGAAATGCCCGTCGGACGTCGCGTTTTTCTGGCGCCAAACCTTGAGCGTAAGGGAAATTGTTTTTTCTTCAGACATAAGCTTTTCCTTTGATCTTTAAGTTTCCGAGCGCCCGTTCTTATTTGTAGGAACGCGTCACGAGGTGAACGTTCTCGTAGACGAGCGGTTCCTGCACGCGGACGGGCTCTTTGCCGTCGCCGGTGAATTCCCAGACGCCGACGTGGTGGAACTTTTCGTCGACGCGTTGCGCTTCGCCTTCGTCCGTCGCGTATTCCGTGCGGAAATGCCCGCCGCAGGATTCGTCGCGTTCCCGCGCGTCGAGGCAGAGAAGTTCCGCAAATTCGAGGAAGTCCGCCACGCGCGACGCGCGTTCAAGCTCGACGTTGAGCGAATTTTTTTCGCCGACGACGCGGACGTTTTTCCAGAAATCCTCGCGGATTTCGCGGATTTCCTTGATCGCTTCGGTCAGCCCTTCCTTGGTGCGCGCCATGCCGCATTTTTCCCAGATGACGTGTCCGAGCTTCTGGTGAAAATAGCGCGGGGACTTGTCGCCCTTGACGGACATGAGTTTGTCGATGCGTTCCCGCACCGCCGCTTCCGCCGCCGCGTATTCCGGATGCTCTTCTTTCTTCGGCGCGCCATTCAGCCCGCATTTCGCGAGGTAGTCGGGAACGGAAGCCGGAAGCACGAAATAGCCGTCGGAAAGCCCCTGCATCAGCGCGGAAGCGCCGAGGCGGTTCGCGCCGTGGTCGGAGAAATTCGCTTCGCCGCCGACGAACAGCCCCGGAATCGTGGACATCAGATTGTAGTCGACCCAAAGCCCGCCCATCGTGTAGTGGGACGCGGGATAAATCTGCATCGGATTCTTATACGGATTCACGCCCGTGATGTTTTCATACATGTCGAACAGATTTCCGTAGCGGTCGCGGATCACGTCTTCGCCGAGGCGGTTGATCGCGTCGCGGAAGTCGAGGAACACGCCGCGTCCGGATTCGGCGACGCCGCGTCCGTCATCGCAGGCTTCCTTCGCCGCGCGGGAGGAAATGTCGCGCGGGGCGAGGTTCCCGAAGCTCGGATACTTGCGTTCCAGATAGTAGTCGCGGTCTTCTTCCTTGACGTCGTTCGGGTTGAGTTTTCCCTCGCGAATGAGTTTCGCCTGTTCCCGCGATTTCGGCACCCAGACGCGCCCGTCGTTCCGGAGCGATTCGGACATCAGCGTCAGCTTGGACTGCTGTTCGCCGTGGACGGGAATGCAGGTCGGGTGAATCTGCGTATAGCACGGATTCGCGAAGCCCGCGCCGTGCTTGTAGGCGCGGAACGCCGCCGTGACGTTGCAGCCCTGCGCGTTCGTCGAAAGATAAAATACGTTCCCGTAGCCGCCCGTGCAAAGCACGACGCAATCGGCGTTCCACGACTTGATTTCGCCCGTGATCATGTTGCGGGTGACGATGCCTTTCGCGGCACCGTCCACGATGACGAGATCCATCATTTCATGGCGGTTATACATCTTGACCGTGCCGAGACCGATCTGCTTGGAAAGCGCGGAATACGCGCCGAGAAGAAGCTGCTGCCCCGTCTGCCCGCGAGCGTAAAACGTGCGGGAAACCTGTGCGCCTCCGAACGAGCGGTTCGCGAGCGTTCCTCCGTATTCCCGCGCGAACGGCACGCCCTGCGCCACGCACTGGTCGATGATCGCGTTGGAAACTTCCGCCAGACGGTAGACGTTGCCTTCGCGGGCGCGGAAGTCGCCGCCCTTGATCGTGTCGTAGAAAAGGCGGTAAATCGAGTCGCCGTCGTTCTGATAATTTTTCGCGGCGTTGATGCCGCCCTGCGCCGCGATCGAGTGCGCGCGCCGCGGGCTGTCCTGATAGCAGAAACAGCTCACGTTGAAGCCCATTTCGCCGAGCGACGCCGCCGCCGCGCCTCCGGCGAGCCCCGAGCCGACGACGATCACGTGATATTTGCGGCGGTTCGCGGGATTGACGAGCTTGTATTCAAATTTGCGCTTGCCCCATTTCCCGGCGATAGGACCGTCCGGAATCATGGAAATTTTGGCGGCGAATTCTTTCGGATCCGTGACCGCCTGCCATTTCGAAGCGAATTCAACTTCGGGAGTAACGTTGGAACTCATTTTAAATTTCTCCTAAAAATTCGGGGTTCTTATTGCGCGGGAACGGCTTCGGCAGATTCCGCGGCGGCGGAAACGCCCTCGGCGGAATACACGGGAATTTCGGAGGCGGAATCCGTCTCCGAAACGCAGCACGAGAACGGACAGCTCACCGTCGCGATCGGCGCAGACGTGTCCGGATTCGGCTTGATGACGCCCGCGAGCACGCCCACGGGAACGGCGATCAGCCCGAAGCAAACCGCGATCCCGTAAACGAGCGCGATCCCGCGGAAGACCGGACGGAGCTTTTCGTTGCGCAGACCGACCGACTGGAACATCGAGTGCGCGCCGTGCGAAAGGTGAGAGAAAAGGCAAAGCATACCGACGATGTAAATGAGCGAAATCCACGGATTCGCAAACGCGTTGTAAACCATCTGGTAAACGTCGAAAACCTTGTAGTTCACAATGCCATCCGGCGCCGCGCCGTGCAAACCGAAATAGCCGAAGAGGCCCTGCGCGCCGACGACCTGAATCGTCGCCGCGTTCTCATAAGCCGCAAGCCCGTTCAGCCCCGCTTCCTTGAACACCGTGAACTGCAAAATGTGAAAAACGAAAAACGCGAGGACGACCACGCCCGTGACAATCATCGCGCGGGCGGACCACGCCGCGTAGCGCGTCGCGTTCGCCGCGTATTTTTCAGGACCGCGCGCCGCGAGATTTTCCATCTTCAGCTTGATCGCGAGAATGAAATGCACACAGAAGCAAACCGCGATGAACGCGCGGAAACCCCACAGCGCCGCAGGCGGCAAACTGTGTAGCAGGTGCGCATACGTATTGATCTTTTCCGGCGCGCTGAACATCTGGAGATTGCCAATCACATGGACAATCAGGAACAGCACGAGAACCAGACCGGTCAATGCCATCAGGTATTTTTTCGCCAAAGACGGCATGCGAACGCCCGAACACAGGCAGCAACAGCATTTTTCGCTCATATTCGTTTTAATGGATGTTGGATATTAAATGAAAGAAGGGTATCGCGGCACCTCTGCCGAGACGCAAAAAAATTTGACTGTTCCCGCGCATTTTTTCAACTTCTTTTTCACGCCTCCGCTTTATTGAGAATGAATATCAAAGCGGGATTCGCGGCGATTTCCCCGCGCCGTTCCCGTCCCCGCGGGAACGCGAGGAGACGCGCGCCTCCGTTTCGGAAAAGTTTCGGGGAAAAAATCCCGCGCGGGAACGCCGCCGACGCGCTCACGTATTGGTGCGGAGCTGGCGCGCCGAAGGTTTCTCGATTTTGATTTCGAGCGTTTTTCCAGGCAGTTTTTCGCCAGAAATCTTCAGCGTCGCCTTGCCGGAAGAATCCCGCTTGGAACGCAGAATCACCTGCGCCATTCCCGCAAACGCCCTGATGGTATCGCCCTTCATCGAATCGTGGTCGGTCGGGTCGCCGTTGCACACGCCGACGATTTCGGCGTTCCCGGAAACGGAAAATTTCAACCGGTTGGAAGCGGTCGGCACTTTGCGCCCTTCCTTGTCCTTAACGACGACCGTGACGTAGGCGAGATCGCGCCCGTCGCCGAGGATCGTCGCGCGGTCGACGGAAATGTCGAGCTGCGCGGGAGCGCCCGTCGTTTCCACGACGTCCTCCGCCCACTTCTTGCCGTTTTTGTAGGCGACGACTTTGAGCGTTCCCGGCGCATATTTCACGTCCATCCACGTGAGGCGGAAGCGTTCCCGCATGTCGCCGTTCAGATCTTTGCCGGTCAGCCCCGCGCCGGATTTTTTCTTCCGCTTGCCGAGCGATTTTCCGTTGAGGAAAAGCTCCGCGGAATCGCCGCTCGTGTAGACGAAGACGGGCGTGATCTTGCCCTCGCGGGAACCCTGCCAGTTCCAGTGCGGCAGAATGTGCGCCATCGGCACGTCGGGAAGCCAATGCGACTGGTAGAGATACGCGCGGTCTTTCCAGAAGCCGCACAAATCGACGATTCCGAAATACGAGCTGCGGGAAGGCGTGCCCTGCGCGAGGATTTTTTCCATTTCCGCCTTCAGTTTTTTGATTTCCGCCTCGGACGCGCCGCGGAAATCGTTTTCCGGCTTGCGCCCGAGATTCCACGGCGTCGGCTCGCCGAGATAATCGAAGCCCGTCCAGACGAATTCGCCCGCGCAGCGCGGCTCGTCCTCGAGCGCGCCGAATTCCACGTCCGGCGCGTAGCCCCAGCCCGTCGCGCAAATTCCGTAGTCGCTGACTTGGCACGCGGCGAGATTGTCGCAGAAATTCCGTTTCCAGAACGCGTCGAAATTTTTGTCGTTTTCCGGGAACGAGTAAAATCCTCGCGTGCTCACGCACGACGACGTTTCCGAGCCGACGAACGGCGTCTTCGGATTCTTGTTCGCGAAATCCGTGTAGTTGTTCGGCTTGTAGTTGAAGCCGTAGACTTCGAATTCCTTGCCGAAGCCGTTCCACGACGCGCTCAAGTCGTTGCAGCCCACGGTAACGGGGCGCGTCGTGTCGTATTTTTTGAAAAGCGAAACGAGTTCCCGCGCAATGCCGACGCCCTCTTTCGCGCCCTGCTCCGCGATTTCGTTTCCGGCGGACCACGCGATGACGCAGGCATGGTTGCGATCCCGCGTCACGAAATTGCGCACGTCGCGTTCCCGCCAGTCGTTCCAGAAAAGATTGTAGCCGTTCGCCTTGCCTTCTTTGAGAAGTTTCCAGCAGTCGAAAAGCTCCGCGTCGACGAGAACGCCCATGCGGTCGCAGACTTCGAGCAGTTCCGGCGCGGGCGGATTGTGCGACGTGCGAATCGAATTCGCGCCGAAGCTTTTCAGAATCTCGACTTGCCGCTCGATCGCCCGACGGTGCACCGCGCCGCCGAGCGGTCCGAGGTCGTGGTGCTGGCACACGCCCTTGATCTGCACGCGCCGTTCGTTCAGAAAAAATCCGTTCGGCTTCCATTCCGCCTTGCGCACGCCGAAAACCGTGTCCTTGCGGTCCGTCGTCTTCCCGTCGATTTTCACCGTCGTGCGCAGAACGTAAAGCGCGGGCGAAAGCACGTCCCAGAGCTTCGGCGCGTTGAGCGAAAATTCCGCATCGACCGTCTTTTCCGCTCCCGCGGGAACGCTCGCCGACTGCGCCGCGCGCGACGCCAACGGCTTTTCCGGCTTGGACGGCAGCGGGAACGGATAAACCTCCTGAACGACTTCGACGTGCGCGGGAACGGAATCCGTGTTCGCGACCGTCGTCGAAACCGAAATTTTCGCGCTCGACGCCTTGTATTCCTTCGCCGGCTTCTTGTCGTTGATCTTCGGAATGCCGCGAATTTCGGGAACGCGCACGAACACGCCCCAATGCGCGATGTGGACGGGATTCGCCTCCGTGATCCAGACGTGCCGGTAAATTCCCGCGCCCGGATACCAGCGCGTCGAGTTCGGCAGATTCTCCGCGCGGACGGCAATCACGTTTTTCGCGCCGAATTTCAGAAACTTCGTGATGTCCACGCGAAACGAGTTGTAGCCGTATTTCCACTCGCCCGCGAACTGACCGTTCACGTAAACGCGCGGCGTCATCATCACGCCGTCGAAATCGAGGAAAAACCGGTTGCCCTTGGACGCCGCGGGAACGGTCCATTCCTTGCGATACCAGCCGACGGCGTTCCACGGGAGCGAGCCGGTCTGATTCGGCTCGCTCGGCAGAAAGCGGCTTTCCACGCCCCAGTCGTGCGGCAGGTCGAGCCTGCGCCACTTCCCGTCCGGATAATTCGGCTTCGCCGCCTCGTCCCCGGGATCGCTCGGCGCAAGGCAGTCGGAAAATTTTCCGAATTTCGCGAACTTCCAGTCGAAGTCGAACGTCTGCCGTTGCGAATATTTCACGGGCGCGGCGGACAACAT
>CAZWIK010000059.1:0-7332 GCA_964633895.1 uncultured Enterobacteriaceae bacterium
GCGTTCGGCTTGCTCGCGGGCGTGGGCGCGTTGGCTCTCGTCGCGGCGCGTCGCCGGCGTTCCCGTGCGAAATAAAATTTCTGGTTTTGTTTGTGTGAAACCTGTTTGAAGTTCGGCGTTCCCGCGCGGCGAAAGCCGTTTTTGTCGCGCGGGAACGCTTTTTTGTTCGAAGCATCGCCGCTCGCGGAGCGATTAAACTTTTAAGCTCATAAGCTCATAAGCTTTTTTTTCGCCTTCCCGAAAAAAAAAGAAAATCGGCTTTCGCCGCGCGCGGGAACGTCTTTGTTTTCTATGATTGCGGGATCAGGGGATTTTCGTTAAGCTCACACATTCTTTTCCTAAGTTATCAGCTATGAGCAAGCAAGAGATCGAGTCCGGAAAACCGACATTCGTGAAAGCGAAAACAGCCGAAAGCGGCACGAAAATGCGCGGCGCGGACGTCGTCGTCCGTTGCCTTGAGCTTCTCGGCGTAGATACGGTTTTCGCGTATCCGGGCGGCTCGGCGATCGAGCTGAATCAGGCGCTTTCCAAGACGAAGAAAATGCGCATCATTCTGCCGCGGCATGAGCAGGGCGGCGGGTTCATGGCGAGCGGCTACGCGCGTTCGACGGGCAAGCCGGGCGTGTGTTTCGCGACGAGCGGTCCCGGCGCGACGAATCTCGTCACGGCGATCGCCGACGCGTTCATGGACAGCGTTCCCGTGATCTTCATCACGGGACAGGTGTTTTCCCAATTCATCGGCAAGCAGGCGTTCCAGGAAACGGACTTTTTCGGAATGACGCTGCCCGTCGTCAAGCACAGTTTTCTCGCGTTGAATCCCGACGAGCTGCCGTCGATTCTGTTCAAGGCGTTCAAAATCGCGACGAGCGGGCGTCAGGGTCCGGTCGTCATCGACATTCCGAAAGACGTCCAGCAGGCGATGTTCACGCCGAGGTTCCCGAAATCCGTCGATGAATTTTCGGTGAAAATTCCCGGCAAGCAGCATGCGATGGACGATGAGCTGAAGCTCGTTCTCGATTTGATTTCTTCGGCGAAAAAACCGGTGCTCTACATCGGCGGCGGAATCATTTCTTCGGAATCGACGGAGCTTTTCCGCAAATTCGCGAAGCTGACGGGCGTTCCCGTGGCTTCGACGCTGATGGGGCTGGGCGCGTTCCCGCCGGACGATCCGCAGTCGCTCTACTGGTTCGGGATGCACGGCACGGTCGCCGGAAACTGGGCGGTCTATCATTCGGATCTGCTGATCGCGATGGGTGCGCGCTTCGACGACCGCATCACCGGTCCCGTCGACACGTTCGCGCCGAACGCGACGATCGTTCATTTCGATATCGACCGCGCCGAACACAACAAAAACAAGCGCGTGCAGTTCCCGATCGAGGGCGAAATTCACGACGCGCTCACGCGCCTGCTCGAACTCGCCGAGCGCACGAATTTCAAAAAACCGGATTTGACCGACTGGTTCGCGACGATCGGCGAATGGAAGAAAAAGCATCCGTTCCCGTTCAGCTACGACCGCCACGGCTCGCCGCACATCATGCCGCAGGAAGCCATTGAAGCACTTTACGAAGAAACGAAGGGCGAGGCGATCGTCTGCACCGGCGTGGGGCAGCACCAGATGTGGACGCCGCAATATTACCACTTCAAGGAGCCGCGCACGTTCATCAGCTCACTCGGTTCGGGAACGATGGGCTTCGGCGTTCCCGCCGCCTGCGGCGTCGCGGCGGCGCATCCGGACAAGGTCGTCGTCAACGTGGACGGAGACGGTTCCGTGTTGATGAACATTCAGGAGCTCGCGACGATGGCGGTGGAGAAACTTCCCGTGAAAATCGTGATCCTGAACAATCAGTTCCTCGGCATGGTCGCGCAGTGGGAAGACTGTTTTTACAATTCGAACCGCGGGCAGACGCTGCTCGGCGACGTGAACAACATCGGTTCGCCGGACAACATTTCCGGGCTTTATCCGGATTTCGTGACGATCGCAAAAGGCTTCGGCGTGAACGGGCGCCGCGTGATCCGGCGCGAAGAACTGCACGACGCCATGCGCGAAATGCTCGACACGCCCGGTCCGTTCCTCCTCGACGTCGTCGTGCCTTACGGCGAGCACGTGTTGCCGTTCATGCCGCCCGGACGCTCCGCTCTGGAAATCATGACGAACGAAACTTGCGGCGACTGCACCACGGCGCGTCTCGAACGTCTGCGCGGCAAAAAGAATTAACCTCGCCGCCCCGCGCTCCCCTTGCGCGTGAGCGTGCGTTCCCGGCGCGTATTTGCGCTTGATTTGCGCGGAAACAAGGTGCGAAGCGCGTCAGCGTTCGATTTCGTGAACGAACAAGCCGCTGCGTAGCTTGGGTTCAAACCACGTGGATTTCGGCGGCATGATTTCTCCGGCGTCGGCGACGCGGAAAAGGTCGTCCATCGTTACCGGAAAGAGCGAAAACGCGACGGCGTTCCCGTCCTCTCGGCAGCGGCGTTCCAGCTCGGCGATTCCGCGGACGCCGCCGATGAAGTCGATGCGGGAATCCGTGCGCGGATCGTTGACGCCGAGGACGGGCGCGAGCAGATTCGCCTGCAAAATCGCGCAGTCGAGCGATTCCGTCGGGTGCGCTTCGTCGAACGTTCCCGCTTTCGCCATCAGCGAAAACCAGCGTCCGCCGAGAAACATTCCGAACTCGTGCCTGCGTTTGGGCGCGTATCCGTTTTCCTGATACGGTGCGGGAACGACGTCGAATTTTTCTCCGATTTTTTCGAGAAATTCCGCTTCGCTCAAACCGTTCAAATCCTTGACGACGCGGTTGTAGTCCATGATGAAGAGGTCTTCGTCGCAGAAAATGACCGCCATCAGAAAATTGTATTCCTCGTTCCCGCGGAAATCGGGATGCGCGGCGCGGCGGCGCGCGGAAACGGCGGCGGACGACGCGGTGCGGTGGTGCCCGTCGGCGATGTACATTTCGGGAACGTCGGCGAAGCCCTTGCGGACGGTTTCGATGACGGCGGGATCGTCGATTTTCCAGAAGATGTGCGAAACGCCGTCGGACGTTCTGAAATCGTATTCGGGCGCGTGAAACTTGATCCATTCCCGCACGGCGGCGGCGATGCCCTCGTGCTTGCGGTAGGCGAGGAAGACCGGCTCGGTCTGCGCGGAACACGCGTCGAAATGCTCGATGCGGTCGAGTTCCTTTTCCTTGCGCGTCAGCTCGTGTTTTTTGATTGTGCCGTCGAGATATTCGTCCACGCTCGCGCAGCCGACGATTCCCGTCTGAACGCGTCCGCGCATGATCTGGCGATAAATGTAGAAGCACGGTGCGTCGTCGCGCAGAAGCGTTCCCGCGGCGATGAATTTTTCGAGATTTTCCCGCGATTTTGCGTAAGTTTCCGGCGCGTGAATCCGCGCTTCGGACGTGTCGATGTCCGCGCGGCAGACGTGCAGGAACGAAAACGGATTGCCCGCCGCCATCTTCACCGCTTCCGCGTGGCTCATCACGTCGTAGGGAAGCGAGGAAACTTTTTCGGCGAGATTTTTCGGAGGCCGCAGCGCGGCGAAAGGACGAACGGTTGCCATAACGCGGATTATTTTTTCCGCGGACGCCGCGTTTGGCAAGTTCCAAGCGGGAACGTTCCGAAAAAAAGCGTTCCCGCATCGGAAGGTCGCGCGGGAACGCTTTTTTGTTCGGAGCATCGACGTTCGCGGAGCGATTAAACTTTTAAGCTACTAAGCTCATAAGCTTTTTTTCGCGGGAACGCTTTTTTTTGTCGCCGAGTAATTGAGGCGTCCCGAAAAAAAGAAAAACCGGCTTTCGCCGCGCGGGAACGCGTTCAGCCCAGTTTGCCGAGCAGTTCGTAAATGCGCTGCGTCATGCCGCGCGGATTGTCGAGAAGTCCGGCGGCGATGAGCGTGTTGTCGAGCACCTGCTCGGCGACGAGTTTGGCGAGCGCGGGATTGGATTCCCGCAACGCGTCGAGCTTGTGGACGAGCGGGTGGCGCGGATTCAGTTCGAGTTTGACGGCGACGGGCTTGTCCGCCGTTCCCGCGTCTTTCGACATCATTTTCATCATGCGGCGCATCGTCGCGGTCATGAATTTGTCGGGATTGAGCGCGACGGCGGGCGAATCGACGAGGCGCGTTCCCGCCGCGCATTCGACGACTTTTTCCTTGCCGAGCGTGTCCTGAACCCATGCGCAGAGTTTTTTCATTGCCTCGTCGGGAAGCGGTTCGCCCGTTCCCGTCTGCGGCGCGTCGGCGAGCTCGATGTCCGCCGAATCCGCGGAAACGAGGGATTTTTCCTTGAACGAACCGAGCTGACCCATGATGTAATCGTCGGCGCCGTCGTAAAGGAACAGCACTTCGATTCCGCGCGCCTTGAACGCTTCGAGATACGGTCCGGATTCGATTGCCGCGCGGTTTGCGCCGACGAGATAATAAATTTCCTTCTGCGAATCCTTCATGCGTTCGACGTATTCGGGCAGGCTCGTGAGCGTTCCCGCGTCGAGAATCGAGGATTCGCAGCGGAACAGCGAGGCGAGTGCGTCGCGGTTGTCGAAATCCGTCGCGATGCCTTCGCGCAGGTAATTTCCGAAGTCGCGCCAGAACTTGGCGAACTCTTCCGGTTTTTTCTTCGTGCGTTCTTCAAGATGCTTGATGACGCGCTTGGTCAGCACGCGATTCAGTTTCTGAATCAGCGTCGAATCCTGCAGGGTTTCTCGGGAAATATTCAGCGGAATGTCAGCGGAATCGACGACGCCTTTCATGAAGCGAAGCCACTCGGGAAGCAGATTTTTCGGCTCGGAATCGATGAGCACTTTTCGGCAGTAAAGCGAGACTTCCGGCTCGGCGCGTCCGAAGCCCATCGCTTCGGGATTGTGCGTCGGGAAAAACAGGATCGTGTTGATCGCGAGCGGCGCGTCCGCGGAAAAATGCAGCCAGTCCTGCGGCTCGTCCCACGCGTGGCACTGGAATTTGTAAAAATCCTTGTATTCCTGTTCGGGAATTTCGCTTTTGGACTTCAGCCAAAGTGCCTGCATCGTGTTGAGTTTTTCGCCGTCGAGATTCAGCGGGAACGCGATGTATTTCGAGTAGCGTTCGAGAACGCTCTTCGCCTTGTCTTTTTTTGAAAAATCCTTGAAGTCGGCTTTGAGTTTGATGACGAGCTTCGAGCCGCGCGGGAGCACTTCGCCCGCGTCCTCGATCGTATAGCTGCCGTTCCCGTCGCTCGTCCAGCAGAGCGATTCGCCCTCCGCTCGCCACGTGCGCGTGTAAAATTTCACTTCGTCGGCGACCATGAAGACGGAGAAGAACCCGACGCCGAACTGCCCGATCAGATTCTCGTTCACGCCGCCGTTTTCTTGAATTTTTTTCAGAAACGCCTTCGTTCCCGAATGCGCGATCGTGCCGAGATTTTCGACGAGTTCCTCGCGCGTCATGCCGATTCCGGAATCCGCAATCGTGAGCGTTCCCGCCGCTTCGTCCGTCGTCACGGAAACGGAAAGTTCGCGTTCCGGCTCGAACACGTTTTTCTCCGTGATCTGCGTGAAGCGCAGTTTTTCGAGCGCGTCGCTCGCGTTGGAGATGAGTTCCCGCAGGAAAATATCCTTGTCCTTGTAGATTGAGTGCGCGACGATGTCGAGCACTTGTTTCACTTCTGCCTGGAAAGTATGCGTCGTAGCTTTTGTTTCACTCATAATTGCCAGTCGAAAATGCAGAAAACGTGCCAATCCCACGCCCGCGCGGGAACGTCGCTCTTTCTTCCGATTTGAAGAACGCGTCCGGCGCCTTGACGTATTTTCCGATTCGCGGCGCGATGAACGCCGAAAGCAGCGCGAACGCCGCCGCGCAGAGAAACGCGCCGCGCAGCCCGACGCTCGCCGCGTTTTCCGGCGTTCCCGCGAAAGTTTTTCCGAGAAATTCCGCCGTGTGTCCTATGACGGGTGGTCCGAACAGAAATCCCAGAAAACCGACGGTCGAAACCGCCGCGATCGCCACGCCCACGGGAATGTTTTTCGAATGCGAGGACAGCATCGCGCCCAGAGCCGCCGTGTAGCCCAAGCGCACGAGGCTTTCGTCCGGTCGGACGACCTGCTGAAAATAGACGCCGCTCCAGTCGAACATCACGCCTTCGCAGCCCATGTTCACGAAACAGATTACGCCGAGCAGAAGAATGAACGGATCGCGCAACGCGAATTTCCGGCGTTCCCGCGCGTCCGCGTTCCCGCAGGATTCTCCCGCGTTCCCGCGGATTTTCTCGCGCACGGTCTGCCGTTTCGCCGCGTCCGACGGCGCCGCGAAGCGGATCAGCAGAATCATGGCGAGAAAACAGCCCGCGTAGACGCCCGCGAAATGCTCCGTCGGTGAAATCCCGCGGGAAACGATCAGCGATCCGAGAAGCCCGGAAACGAAGCCCGCGAGGCTCCACACGCCGTGAAAACTCGCCATGATGCTCCGTCCGTAAATGCGCTCGACGCTGACGCCCTGCGTGCTCACCGCGATGTTGTGCAGGTTCCCGCACATGCCGAAGAAAACGCGCGCGGCGAAAAAGGGCAGGCGCGTTCCCGCGCGGCGGCGGCTTTTTTGAAAAAAAAGGGTTGCCAACCGTTTTTTTTTGCAAAATGGCGTTCGGAAAAAGGGACGAAAGTCGCTTTTCATTTTTCACACACGCAACAAAACGAACTAAAATTATGTATAATAAAATAATACTCACCACGCTCGTCGCGGCTGCCGCGATGACCGTTCCCGCGTTCGGTGCGACCGCGCCGACCGCGCTTAACGACGACAATACCGAACTGTGGTCCACCACGACGTTTTCGGATGACTACAAAACCGTTACAGTTACAGGTGAAGGCTATAGCGCCGCAAGAGCGCTCATCACAGATTCGCCCGACTACTACGTCGACGGGAACATCACTGCAGATTTGACGATCGGTGGAACGGATGGCGGGACCGGTATGCTTATCACGAACGCGAATCTTGGGACGCAGACCTTTTCCGGAAGCATCAGCGGGAGCGGAGTTTTCGCCGTGCTTTTTGCCTCTGCCTATAAAAGTGGCACGACTTACGACTTCACCGGAGATCTTTCCCAATTTTCCGGAGATTTTTATGTGCGGACGCTCGAATCAGGCCGCATCAATACCTTGAAATTTTCGGGAACGTCGACGGACGCGATTTCCGGCACGGGAAGTATCGAGTCCAACAACAATGTCATTTACGCCGCGACGAGCGGTTCCGTGGCGGTTGCCAATTCTTCTATTTCCGCGAAATCCTTGACTTTCGAAGGCGGCGCGACGTACACGGTTTCTTCGTCGCTGAGCGGCTCGGACACGACGACGGCGAACAATACGCTT
>CAZWIK010000060.1:0-6716 GCA_964633895.1 uncultured Enterobacteriaceae bacterium
ATTCATTTCGCGCGTTCCCGCGCGGTCGCGCTGAAATTCGAGTGCGCAAAAAAAAAGCGTTCCCGCAAAAAAAAGGTTTTCGCCGCAAAGGTCGGTTTCGCAAAGGTCGGAACAAAAAAAAGCTTGCGTCGCGTTTTTTTTTTGAAAAATGCCATTTAGAAATTGAGAAAGATTGCGCGGGAACGGTTTTCCGCCGTCTCGGTTTCCTTTGAAAATCACGAAAAAATTTTCAAAAAAAAAACAAATACCAAACACATACACGGACAAAACAAATTATGAAAAAATTCATCACGGCAATTACGCTCTTCACCGCGGGAACGGCACTTGCTGACGCGGCGAGCCTCGTCGCGCAGTGGGATTCGTTCGACTTCGGCGACACAAAATCCGCCAAGGCGACGTGGGGAAGCAACAGAGATCTCGCCGTCACCGCGAACGGAAGCTCGGGAACGACCACCGCGGACGCTCTCTTGAAGGTCGTCGGGAACGGCACCTACGCGAACGAGACGCAGGTCGATCTTTCCTCGGTCAGCGGTAGCCTGTCCTCCGGCTTCACGTTCGCCATCACGATCAGCGGCTTCAGTTCGCGAAGCGGTAACCTCGTGGCGATGTTCGGGGACGAAAGTAATAGCGGAAGCGGAATCGGCACAGGGCGCTCCAGCGACAGCTGGATCGTCAATACTGGGAGCTGGGGCAAAAGTGGTTCTGTGGCCGCGTCAGATGCCGCGACCCTTGTGCTCACTTGGGACGGAAGTGCTCTGACGCTTTACGCGACGGATTCTGCCGGGTCGACGACACTTTCGCTATCCGAGACCGTATCCTCCACGAGTGTTATAACGACGACGCTCGCGTTGGGTTCGTTCGTGAAAGGAAGCAACTCGGGAGTCGGAACGTTCAGCGTTTCCCAAATGGCGCTTTACAGCGGGGTTCTGGAGACGGACAAAATCACGAGCGGCGCCGTTTATTATATTCCCGAGCCGAGCGCGTTCGGCTTGCTCGCGGGCGCGGGAGCGCTGGCGTTGGTCGCGGCGCGCCGTCGCCGTCGCGCGAAATAAAATTTCTGGTTTTGTTGTGTGAAACCTGTTTGAAGTTCGGGCGTTCCCGCGCGTGGCTTTTCGCACGGGAACGCTTTTTTTGTGCGCACGTTTTTTTTCAAAAAGCCCCGTTCGCTTTCGCGGGAGCGATTAAGCTTTTAAGCTGTTAAGCTCATAAGCTTTTTTTTTCGCCGCGCAATTGAGGCGTTCCCGAAAAAAAAAGCCGCTTTCGCCGCGCGGGAACGCTTTTTTTTTACGGGAAATCGAATGCGCGGGAACGCAAAAAAAACGCGGGAGTGCGCGGAAAAATTCTTGTGAGAACGCGCCTTTCCGATAAAATGAGCTTTTTTCAACGTGCGGTTGTCCCAACGTAAGTCCAGTTGCAGGCGTCCGCGCGTTTCGTTTTCCGTCGGCGCGCCTGTCTTCATCAGGAAAACGAATCAGGAATCATTCATGTCAAACGGACAAAAACTCGCGCCGATGCTCGCCGTTCTCTACGGGAGTGCGTTCATTGCCGCGTTCAACGAAAACATTATCAACGTCGCGCTCGTCAAAATCATGACGGAATTTTCCGTCGGCGCGGGAACGGCTCAATGGCTGGTTACGGGCTACATGCTCGTCACGGCGATCATCGTTCCCGTGATGGCGTTTTTTTCCCGCCGCTTCACGCTGCGGCAGGTTTTTTTCGAAGGCTGCCTTTTTCTCGGCGCGGGTTCTCTTTTCGCGCTTTTTGCGCCGAATTTTCCGCTGTTGCTGACCGCGCGGCTGATTCAGTCGGTCGGCACGGGAATTTTCATTCCGCTGATGATGACGACGATTCTCGCCGTCGTTCCGCCGAACCGCGTCGGCACGTTTATATCGATCGGCGGTGCCTGCATCACGCTCGGACCCGCGCTTGCGCCGGCGGCGGCGGGCGTTTTTGTGACGCTTTTCGGCTGGCGGAGCATCTTTACGATGCCGCTCTGCGTGATCGCGCTGCTTTTTGTCGCGGGCATCTTTCTCGTGCGCAACACGAGCGAGCCGATCAAAATCAAGCTGGACATTCTCTCGGTTGCGTTTTCCGCGACGGGGCTGACGCTGGGCGTCTACGGCATTTCGATCATTGCGTCGAAAACCGTTCCCGCGCTCGGGCTGATTGCGGCGGGAGCGGTCCTGCTCGCGTTTTTCGTTCTGCGTCAGCGCAGGCTTGAAACGCCGGTTCTCGACCTCGCGCCGATGGCGAATCCGCGCTTTTCCGTCGCCTGCCTGCTTTCGATCATTGCGATGATGACGACGTTTTCGATGAGCGTTCTCCTGCCGCTTTACTACGAAGCGTCGGTCGGCGTGACGTCTCTGGTTTCGGGCATTCTTCTGCTCGCGCCGATTATCGTGAACGCGGGAACGTCTCTGCTCGGCGGGCGTATTATGGATCGCGTGGGCGAATGGCCGCTGCTTCCCGCGGGTTTTCTGATCATCGCGCTTGGACAGGCGGCGACGTGCTTTTTTGGAAAATTCTCGACGCTCGTTCCCGTGCTGATCGGCTCGATTTTCGTCTACGCGGGCGTGGGCGCGATTTTCTCGCCGTCGCAGGCGGCGGGGTTGCGTCGGCTTCCGCGGGAACAGTCGCCGCACGGCGTTGCGATTCTGAGCACGTTTATTCAGGTCGCGGCGTGCATCGGTCCCGCGCTGTTCATCGGGATACTTTCTTCGGTTTCGGAAAAATCGGCGGCGGCGGGAACGGCGATCCGCTTCGCGCAGGCGCAGGGATTTTCCGTCGCCGTCGGGCTTGCGACGGTTTTCGCCGCGGCGGGAACGCTCATTGCGTTTTTTTACGCGAAGAAAAATTAAGACCGCGCCGGCGGGCGTTTTTTCCAGCGGCGATTCCGCAGATACGCCGAGAGGAAAAGCAACCCGCCCAGCGAGACGAACCAGTCGCCGTGCCGCGCGTAAAATGTGCGTCCGCCGGCGGGAGCGAGCGCGTTCCCGTCGGCGTCCGTCCGCCGCCAGCCGAAGACGTCGAACGTTTTTTGTCCGCGGAAATAAATCGAGCCGTCCTCGCGCCCGTCGTCGGTCATCGCCGCCATGTGTCCGAGCGGATTGATCGTTCCGCTCCAGCCTGCGTTTCCGCAGCGGACGACGGGAACGCCGAGGCTCACTGCCTGCATGACGGAATGCGCCGCGTGCTGATACGCTCCCGCCTCGCGCCCGTACCACGCGTCGTTGGTTAAAACGGCGAGAAAATCCGCGCCGCGCCGCGCGAAATCGCGTCCGAGCTGCGGGAACACGTCTTCGTAGCACACGAGAACGCCCATCGAGAACGAGCCTTTTTTAAGATAAATCCGCAGCGGCTCGGCGGACGTTCCCGGCAGGCAATCCGCCGCCATCGGCACGATTTTCCGAAACGGCAGGAAATCTGCCAGTGGCATGTATTCGCCGAACGGCACGAGATGGCGCTTCGCGTAAAATTCGTCGGCGATTCCGGATTTCGGATACGCGACGTGAACGGAATTGTAGTAGCCGTCCCCGCGCTCGCGCGCCGGCATGATTCCGCCGAAAACGAGCGGCGTTCCCGCGCGCGCGCAGAGATTTTCGAGCCATTCGCGGTAATCTGGCGCGGAAACGGGAAACGGGAGCGCGGCTTCCGGGAGCATCGCGAAATCCGGCGCGGGAACGCTTTCCGCCGCGCTCAGCGTCAGCGATTCTATCGCGCCGACCGCCGCGGGAACGCGGGCGGCGTCCCATTTTTCCTGCGGATCGAAATCCGTCTGCACCGCCGCGAACGAGAAATATTTCTCGCCGTTCTTCGCGAAATCCAGGCACGCGTTCCAGTAGACGAAAACCGAAAACAACACGGGAATCAGCGCGCAGTAAAATTCGGGACACAAATTGCGCAGCGAGCGGAACATCGACTGCGGCTCGCCCGCGGGAACGCCCGCCTCGCGCGTCTCCACCGTCAGATGTCGAATGTAGCGCGCCGCGCCGAGATTGAAGAAAATGACGAGAAAGCTCGCTCCCGCCGTTCCCGTCCACGGGCAATAAGCGAGCATCGCGGGACGCTGCCACTGCGTCGCGCCGAGCGGCATCCACGGGAAACCGGACAGCGCCCAGGTGAGCATCCATTCAAGCAAAATCCAAAAGCCCGCCAGCCCGAGCAGATTCAGCAGGCGCGAAAAAAATCCGCGGTCGTTCCCGCTCTTCGGGAAAATCAGCCGCAGTGCCGCCAGCCAGAAAAACGGGAACGCCGAATACGCGAGCGGCAGAAGCAGCACCGCCAGCCAGCCCAGCGGCGGATAAAGATTGCGCAGCCAGATCAGCGTCAGCGCGCCGCCGAGCCAGGCGCACAGCACCGAGCCGACGAGCCAGTTCTTCCAGCTCGGACGCGTCGCCGCCCAGAGCGCCATCGGCACCGCCCAGACCCACGCCAGCGCCGCGACGTCTGCGCCCGGCATCGACAGCGCGTAAAACGAAACGGAAAGCAGCACCGCCGCCGCGCCGCGGACGCGTTCCCGTGACCAGATTTTCGTCGGAAAAAACATTTCCCGACGAGAGTAAGGGGAAACGCGCGAAGATGAAAGCGAATCTTTCGGAAACGGGGAAAAAGCCCGCCGCCGATTTTACCGTGCGTTCCCGCGAAAATTTACCGTGCGTTCCCGCGAAAAAAGACTTTTCAGAAAGAAAAACGTTCATTAATATGCGCGAACATTTTCAGTTCTAAATCAGAAAATTATGGAAACACCTACCACCAATCAGAAACTCATCAACTGGGTTAATGAATTCGTCGCGCTGTGCAAGCCTGCTCAGGTCAAGTGGTGCGACGGCTCCAAGGAAGAAGCCGACAAGCTCTTCGCCGAAATGGTCGCGAAGGGAATGGCGATCAAGCTCAACGAGCAGAAGCGCCCGGGTTGCTACCTTTACCGCTCCGACCCGCGCGACGTCGCCCGCGTCGAAAAACGCACGCTCATCTGTTCGAAGACGCAGGAAAACGCGGGACCGACGAACAACTGGGAAGACCCGGTCGTGATGAAGAAAAAAATGCGCGCCCTTTACGACGGCTGCATGGAAGGTCGCACGATGTATATCATTCCGTTCGCGATGGGACCGCTCGGCTCCCCGATTGCGAAATACGGCGTCGAAATCACGGACTCGCCCTACGTTGTCGTCTCGATGCGCATCATGGCGCGCGTGACGCCGGAAGTTTTCCGCCACATTGAAAAAGACGACTTCTTTGTGCCGTGCGTTCACTCCGTCGGCATGCCGCTCAAGCCGGGCGTCAAGGACGTCCGCTGGCCGTGCAATCCGGACGACACCTACATCGTCCACTTCCCGGAAGAGAGCACGATCTGGTCGTTCGGTTCCGGCTACGGCGGGAACGCGCTTCTCGGCAAAAAATGCTTCGCGCTTCGCATCGCGTCGAATCTCGCGCGCAAGGAAGGCTGGCTCGCCGAACACATGCTCATTCTCGGCGTCCAGAATCCCGAAGGCAAGAAGACCTACGTCACGGCGGCGTTCCCGTCCGCCTGCGGCAAGACGAACTTCGCCATGCTGATTCCGCCGAAAACCCTCCGCGACAAGGGCTGGAAAATCACCTGCGTCGGCGACGACATTGCCTGGATCAAGCCGGACGCGACGGGTCAGCTCCGCGCCATCAATCCCGAAAACGGTTTCTTTGGCGTCGCCCCGGGAACGTCTGAAAAGACGAATCCGAACGCGCTGCATTCCTGCGACAGCGACACGATTTTCACGAACGTCGCGCTCACGGACGACGGCGACGTGTGGTGGGAAGGCATGACGAAAGAACCGCCGAAGCACCTCATCGACTGGCAGGGCAACGACTGGACGCCCGACATGATCGACGAAAAGACCGGCAAGCCGAAACTGTCCTCGCACCCGAATTCCCGTTTCGCCGCTCCTGCGCGCAACTGCCCGTGCATCGACGAAAACTGGCAGAATCCGGAAGGCGTTCCCGTGTCGATCTTCGTCTACGGCGGTCGCCGCATGAACGACATTCCGCTGGTGTTCCAGGCGCACAACTGGGCGCACGGCGTTTATCTCGGCGCGACGGTCGGCTCTGAGCAGACTGCCGCCGCCGAAGGTCAGGTCGGCGCGCTCCGCCGTGATCCGTTCGCGATGCTCCCGTTCTGCGGCTACCACATGGGCGACTACTTCGCGCATTATCTGGAAATGGCGAAACTCGCCAAGACGCCGGCGGTCTTCCACGTCAACTGGTTCCGCAAGACGGCGGACGGCAAGTTCATGTGGCCGGGCTTCGGCGACAACGCGCGCGTTCTCGCGTGGATGATCGGTCGCATCAACGGCACGGCGAACGCGAAGGACTCGCCGCTGGGCTACATTCCGTCTTACGAAGACATCGACTTCGAAGGACTCGATTTCTCCAAGGAAGAGTTCGACGCGGTCATGGCGATCGATCCCGCCAAAGTCAAAGCGCAGGCGAACGCCAACACCGATTATCTCAAAAACACGATCGGCCACGCTTCGCCGGAACTCCTCGCGGTCTCCGACGACATCATCGCCCGCTGCAAGTAATTCCTGCCGCATTCGAAAAAAGGCGCGTTCCCGCAATCCGCGGGGCGCGCTTTTTTTTTCGCGGGAACGGGAAGAAAAAACTTTTCGCGCGGAAGCGTTCCCGTGCGGGAAAACACCTCGACTCCTGCCCTAAAATAGCTTTTACGATTTTTTTAAGCGTTA
>CAZWIK010000061.1:0-5990 GCA_964633895.1 uncultured Enterobacteriaceae bacterium
CTTCGCTCTTTCTCCCCCACCCCCAAAAAAAAATACTCCTCCCTCGGAAAATCCAGGGATTCAGGCAGGATTACGCTCAAACGCGCTCCCGCCGCCGCCGACGCACCGCGACCAGTGCCAGAACGCCTGCGCCCGAAATCAGTCCGAATCCCGACGGCTCCGGAATATACGAAACAACAACCACTCCCCCTTCCGAAATACTCATAAAAGTGGCAGCTTGCCAACTATCCCCACAGAAGATCTCCACGCCGTTCTCAAATGCTGACAGTTCTTCTTCCGAAAAGCCGCTGAACAGGTAAAAACGGTATTCTCCCGCCGTCCACGATCCCGTCTGCGGAAGAACAATTCCCAGCGCGGCGTCCGAACCGACCTCCAGCGTTCCCGCGCCTTCTTTCGTGATTAACGCCGTACTCAGATTTTCTTCGGAAAGCGTCACGAAAAGCGCGCCGTCGAGCTGCAGCGTCGTTCCCGCGTCGAGCGACCACGTCTGCGTTGCGTCCGCGCCGAGATTCGTCGCCAGCGTCAGATTTTTCCCGATGGAAATCCCGCCTTCGCCGATGATCAGCCGCGCGTCATCAACGGAAAGCTCGCCTTTCTTTGAAACCGCGCCTTCGATGCGCGTCGCTCCCGTCTGCAGATAATTTCCCGCGTCGGCGTCCACGCGGATTCCGTGCAGCTTGACGGAAGAATCCGTTTCGGAAACTTTCGTGATCGTCGCCGAGGCGATGTCCCACGTGACGGTTTCCGTCGAAGACATTTTCCCGCTATGATAGGCGTCTTGGGAATCCAGTGCCGCGTCCAGATTGAAATTGCGGATCGACTCCGTTTCCTCGTATCCCGCGCGAAGTGCTTCCGCGTAGGCGTAGCGCGCGCCGATCGTCAGCTGAGATTGTCCGTCGTAGTGAACGTTTAGGTTATCGCCGCTGGTGATTTTCGCCAAATCATGCGTCGGAATCCATTCTCCGAAAGTCGTTCCCGCGTCGGTCGTCTCGCTGACCGTTCCGTATAAATTGTCGCGCGTAGTCAAACTGTTGCCGCTGTATTCTCCCGTCAGATTCCACGCGGCGTTCTCGCCCGCGGCGACGTGATAATCCGCGGAAAAAGTGACGCCTTCGAGAATCGCTCCGAAATCCGTTTTCAGGTCGGCGACGAGTTGCGCGAGCCGCGTTCCCGCGTTAGCCGCTTCCGCCTCACCGTTCGATTCGCCCTGCTGATACATCAGCCCGAGAATGTTGATTTGCGTGTAGCCTTCTTCTTTCGCGGCGGCGATTGCGTTCGCCACGGCTTGAAGCACGAGCCGGTAAGCCGCGTTGCCCGCCGTCCACCAGCTGTTCCCGCCGCCGTCGCGGGAAACTTTCACGATGCCGAGATCGCCGTCGTTCCCGCTGAGCAGATTTTGCCATTCTTTTTTCGAAACCAGATACGAGAAGCCATATTCAGGTCCCATGCAGAGATTGTCGTTGAAGGTCGGCGCCTGCGGCGCGACCGCGTTCCACGCCGTTGACGCGCCGTCGAGCGTGCCGTTTTCGGAAAAATTCTCATGCCAGAACTTGACCTGATCCGAAGTCGTCGCGTGCGACTGAATCATCGCGTCCGAAAGCGGCGAACCTTTCACCGCGCCCAGCGAATTGCTTTGTCCGGTGAGCACGTAAAGATTCAAAATTTTTCCCGTTCCCGCGGACGAATTTGCCGAGATCGACTCTCCGCTCAGCGAGACCGACGCTTTGTATCCGCCTGCGATATTGGACGCGGCGTCTTTGTCGACGAAGCTGTATCCCGTGTCCGTCGTGCCGATGTTCCCGTTGCTGTATGCCGCGAGTGGATTGGAAACGAACGAACCGCCGGTTACCGTGAACGTCGCCATCGTCGTGCTGCTCGAGACGAAAGAAAAATCATACACATAGCCGCTGTGCAACGTGACGCCCGCGTTTCCCGCGTAATCCGTGAAATTGGAAAAAGTCATCTGCGCGCCCGTTCCCGTCGGAATGGTCGTCGCTTCGGACATCGCCACGATCGTTCCCGTGTCGTGAACGCGCACGATGAGCTTCAACGTGTTATCGCTCGAAATCCAGGATTGGTTCGTGCGTCCGTCGATGGAAATCGAATTCAGCAGCAGCGAAGCGAAATCGGATTGCCCCCCCCCCGATTCCGTCAGCCAGTCCGCATCGATTTTCAGCGAAATTCCGGCGTAGCTGCCGCCCGCGTCCGGATCGCCTGAGGAATTCGTCGCCAGCGTTATCGTTTCCGCGAACGCGGGTGTCATTGCGGCGGTAGCAAGCAACGCCGAGGAAAATAGTTTTGACGTTTTTTTCATCATCTTTTTTTCGGGGCAGGGGATTTTTCTGAACGGAGATTGTAAAGAAAAAGCGTTCCCGCATAAAGTGAAAAAGACGCGGGAACGCCGGCTGAGTGCCGCGGCGAGAGCCAGCGCTCCCGCGCGCGCGGCGAAAGCTTTTTTTTCGTCGCGGGAACGAAAAACTTTGCTTTTATCTTTTCGCGTTAATCTTTAATCTTGCGGACGTTTCAGACAATGGCTCGCGCAAATTCACATTACAATCCGGACGTCGCGATTCTCAAACATGACGAAGCGGACATTCCCGAACTCATCGGAAATTTGGGGCACGACGCGTTCGTGCTCGTGCTCGACGGCATTCAGGATCCGCACAATCTCGGCGCGATTCTGCGCACGGCGGACTGCGCCGGCGTGGATTTCGTCGTCATCACCAAACGGCGTTCCGCTCCCGTGACGGAAACGGTGCGGCGCATCGCGTGCGGCGGCGCGGAAAGCGTCCCGATCGTCTTGGCGAACAATCTGCGGAACGCGCTGGACAAACTGAAAGGCTGCGGCGTGTGGGTTGCGGGAACGTCCGACCACAAAACGAGCCAGTCGCTTTACAACGCAAATCTGAAAGGGCCGCTCGCGCTCGTGATGGGCGCGGAGGGCGACGGAATCCGGCATCTGACTGGCGAAACCTGCGATTTTCTCGTGCGGATTCCGATGCTCGGCAGCGTGCCTTGCCTGAACGTTTCCGTGGCGACGGGCGTCTGTCTTTTCGAAGCACTGCGGCAGCGCGGCGTGCGCTGATTTTTTCTGAAAAAAGAAAACACGGGAACGCGAAAAAATGGACGAGCGGGAAAGCGATTCTCTGACCGTCGCGGAGCAGGACGGGAACGGGGAAATGTCGTTTTTCGGGCATCTCGAAGATTTGCGTCGGACGCTGATTTGGTGTCTCGCGGTTTTCGCCGCCGCGGGAACGCTTTCTCTCGTTTTCGCGAAGCCGATTTTTTCGGCACTGCGCTGGCCGCTGGAACACGCGTCCGGCATTCCCGACGGCGCGGCGCAGGCACTGGTCGTCATGCGTTTCACGGACGCGTTTTCGATTTTGTTTTGCATCGCCCTGCTCGGCGGAATCGTTTTTGCGGGACCGCTCGCGCTCTACCGCATCGGGAAATTCGTCGCTCCCGCGCTGACGGACGCGGAGCGTTCCCGCCTGCTGCCGCTCTGCGCGGCGTCGAGCGCGCTTTTCGTCGTCGGCGCGGCGCTTGCGTTCTTCTGGCTCGCACCCGTTTCGATCGGACTGCCGTATCGGCTGTCGGCGTATTTCGGAATGCAGATGAACTGGCTTGCGGCCGACTATTACCTGTTCGTCGTCATGCTGACGCTGTTTTCGGGGCTGATGTTCGAGTTCCCGCTGGTCATCGTTTTTCTCCGCTGGTCGGGCGCGGTTTCAAAAAAAACGCTGTTGAAAAAATGGCGCTGGGTGCTGGCGGGCATTCTCGTCTCCGCCGCACTGATTTCTCCGATCGGCGATCCGTTCGTGCTGGTCGGTTTTTCCGGAATGCTGTTCGCGCTGTATCTTTTGTCGGTGTTCGTCGGCGATTTTCTCGCGGGGAAAAAGCGTTCCCGCGACGCGGCGGCGGAATTTGGCAACGACGGCGACGGCGCGCCCGCACCTTAAAAAACGGGCAAAGAAAAACCCCGCGACGACGGCGGGAACGCTTTTTCCCGATTCGCGCGGAGTTTTTCGCCTGCGAAACGCGGACGCGGACTTAGACTTTTTCGACGAGACCGGCTTTGAGTGCCTTGACGGAAATCCAGAGACGCTTGATGCTGCCGTTCGGGAGCTTCACGCGAATGCGCTGAAGGTTCGGGCGGAACGTGCGCTTCGTCTGCTTGACGAGCTGAAGCCCAATGCCCCCGCTTTTCTTGCTTTGACCTTTATGAACGATGCGGCGTCCCTTGACCGGACGCTTGCCTGTAACTGCGCAAACTCGTGACATGATAGTTTTTGCTGATGTTGATGTTAAATTTTGAAAATGAAGCAAAAGCATCTACAAAACGGACGCCCGACGCAAGAACATTTTTTCGCGTTCCCGAAAAAAAAGTTTGACGCGCTTTCCCCGAAAACACATAATCGGCTTTCCTTTTCAATCAATTTTAAAACAACAGTAATCCAATGCCCGTAGAAATCAAAATCCGCAAAGGTGAAAGCATGGACAAGGCGATTCGCCGCATGAAGAAAAAGCTCGATCGCGAAAACATCATTCGCGACGTTCGTGCGAAACGCTATTTCGAAAAGCCGTGCGAGGAACGCCGCCGCAAGAAGAAAGTGCAGGCGTTCAACAACATGCTTCGCCAGCGTTACGAGAACATGTGATCCGGACGCGTTCCGATAAAATTCAAGACAAGGAAATACAGCGATGTCTCAGCACAACAGTTTCAAAAGCGCCGCCGCCGGTTCGACAAACCGCACGGTCCTCAAACGTTTCGAACGCATCGACCTGCTCAAAAAACGCGGGCAGTGGGACGCGAAGCGCACGCGCTTGACCAATCTTCCGAAAACGCGCCCCGAAGCCTGACGGTTTCCCGCCGCGAAAAAAAAACTCCGTCCGCGAAAATCCGCCGGGCGGGGCTTTTTTTTCTTTCCGCGCCGCGTTCCCGAGGATAAAGTTCTCTGCATATCCGAAATGATTCCAAAAAAGAAGAGCAGTCTCGCCCCCGTCGTCGTCTTCGGCGTCCTTTGCGTCGTGTGGGGCTTCGAAGTGTTTTTCTTCAACGAGAGTTTGACCCGCGCGGAGGAAGAGCGGGATCGCTTGTCCGCACAGGCGGAGGAAAAAACCGTGGAATACGCGATGCTGAAACGCGAGGCGGAGCAGCTGCGGGAATACACGCACAAAATGACGTCGGATCCGGAGTTCATCGCGCTCGAAGCGCGGAGACGCCTCGGCGTCGCGGGCGAGGGCGAGATCGTCATTCGCGCGGAGGGCGACTGAGTTGGCGCAGGCGGAGCAAGAGAACTTTTTCCTTTTGCGCGTCCGCGCCGTGCCGAACGCCAGAAAAACGCAGTTCGCGGGAACGCTCGGCGACGCCGTGAAAATAAAAGTGCAGGCAGTTCCCGAAGGCGGTCGCGCGAACGCCGAGCTTGCCGCGTTTCTCGCGCAGAGCCTCGCCCTGCCGAAGCGCGCCGTGTCGGTCGTTTCCGGAGAGACTTCCCGCGACAAACTCCTGCGGATTGACGGTTGCGCGCGGAGCGCGGCGGAGGCGGCGCTCGGATTCCCCTTGCCGCTTTCCGTGCGCGCGTGAGCGCCTTTTTCAGCTTTCCAAAAAAAAAGGCTTGCTTCGCGTCCGAAAAAAGAAGAAAATGAACTTCAATTCTTTTCGGGGGTATAGCTCAGTTGGTTAGAGCGTTTGCATGACACGCAAAAGGTCGCAGATTCGACTTCTGCTACTCCCACCATTTTTTTACGCGACGTGCGGCTATCGTTCAGTGGTAGGACCCCACTCTTCCAAAGTGGTGACACCAGTTCGAGTCTGGTTAGCCGCACCAGTTTTTCGGAGAGATGGCTGAGTGGCTGAAGGCAGCGGTTTGCTAAATCGTCGTAGGTGTCACAACCTACCGGGGGTTCGAATCCCCCTCTCTCCGCCACTATAAAACAAGCCCGCTAAGCCCCATGAACCGAGGTTTCGCGGGCTTATTTTCGTAAAATTT
>CAZWIK010000062.1:0-5389 GCA_964633895.1 uncultured Enterobacteriaceae bacterium
GCGAGGCGGCTCAGGTCAGACGCGGGAACGGCGCGCGCCGGCTCGCTTTCTGCGCAACGCTAAGAGCGCAAGCGATAGCCCTCCGCCCATTAGGCAGAACGTCGACGGCTCCGGAATTATCGTTCCCGTCGTGGATATCGAAAGATTCGTGAGCGTGATGCCCGAACCGCCTGCCGTTACCGGCGAACGGATTCCGATGACGTCAAACGTCGAAATTTCTGTTTCGAAAGAAATTGTTTGCGTTGTTTCGCCGTTAAATGAAACGGCAAAATCCAATCCGGTGTCGGTTTTCGTGAGTTCTAATGAGACCAGGTATTCCGCTTCGGCAGTCGGAGCGGAATACGCTGTTTCGAATGTCTCCGTCGTCTGTTGCGCTCCTGTCGCGGTGGACAAAAACGCCGTGTTCGACGTTGTTTTCGTCCGCAGAAACGCTTTCGTATCGTTTGCGGAAACGCCCGTCATGCCTCCGGTTGCCGCGCCGATTACGCTTGTCGCATTCGTGTAATTCGCCATCGACGAAACGTCTGTTCCCGATTGGTATGTGTGCGTTATCATCTGCGATTGAGAGCAAAGTCCGCTGTTAAAAAATCCGATTGAAAAAATTCCGCCGGAGGCGATTGTCCCGAAAGTGAACGTTCCCGTAAACGTCAGCGCATCTCCGACGCTAAGCGTTATCGGATTAAAATATCCCCAGACATAACTGCTGGCGTCGAGTTTGGAAAAATTGATGCTGTCGCTTGTCGATGAATATTCGACATTCGTATTGCTGCGATAGCCGTACCAATTTTCCGTGTTGTAATAAGTTGCGGAATCGGTGATGTCGATTGCGGCGAGGAGGTTATTTGACGTTCCCGCGAGGGCGAAGAGCGCGCACGCGGAGAGGAGCTTTGTCGGATTCATGGAGCTTTTTTCCTTGGGGTGAGAGTTAAAAAGGCGTGAAGACGGCAATACGAAAACAGGGAATAATAGCGAGAGGAAAATTTTCCCCGATCAATATCGGTCGAAATCAACTTTTGCGTATATTCTAAAAAAACTCAGCGATTGCAAGCCTCTTTCGAATCCAATTCGTTCTATAATTTTAAAATATCAAATTCAGAACCCGATTCTTCATCGAAAGCATCAGGGCGAAATGACATGTGCCTGCCTCCGTCGTAAAAAGTCAGTTCCCCAAAATATATTCTCCCGGATTCGTTATATAGGTCTGCGCGAACAGGCGCGCGGGCGAGTCCGCGCGTCCACTCCCGCCGCGGTCTGCGAAAGCCTCACCGTTTTCGAAGAAGCGCCTCGCAGAAGACGAAATCTTCGGGAACGGTCAGTTTCGGGTTGGGAGAAAAGTTTTCGACGAGCGCGACGGGAACGCCGATTGCCGATGCGGCGGCGACGTCGTCCGTGACGGGAATGTTTTCGTCATCGATTTTTCGATACGCCGCGAAAATTTTTTCAAGCGGAAAGACCTGCGGCGTCTCCATTTCCCAAAGGCGGGAACGGTCGAGATCTTCGGCGGTGCACGCCGTTCCCGCGGAGACTCCTTCGGGAACGCGCTTGATCGTGTTTCTGCATCTCCGCGCGGCGACGGCGGCTCCTTCCCGCGCGGCGACCACCGCGAGTTCCCGCAGAAGTTCCGGCGAGACGAGCGGTCTCGCGCAATCGTGAATGAATGCGAGCGGTTCCGCGCCGTCGGCGTTCCCGCGGCGTTCGCGCGCGGCGGCGAGTCCGTTCAGCACGGAATCCTTGCGTTCCGCGCCGCCGCGGCAAAACACGGCTTCGGCGGCGAGCTCCGGCGCGAATTTTTTGGCGACGCCGCGGATTTTTTCGCGCTGTTCCTCGTCGCGAAAAACGAAAACGGCGCGCGCGAAAATTCCCGCGTCCTCGAACGCGCGCAGCGAATAGGCGAGGGCGGGCGTTCCCGCGATCGGCGCGAGAATTTTGTCTTCGACGCGTCCGCGCATCCGCGCTCCGCGTCCGCCGCAGAGAAAAATCGCGACGTGTTTTTTTTCAAAATTCATTTTCTGCGCCCTCGTCGAATGTGCTTTCTTCTTCCGGCGGTTCGCCGTCCGCGGGAACGCCGGATTCTTCGCTTTCCGCGCTTTCGCTTTTTTCGGCGTCGTCGGTCTCGTTTTCTTCGTCGTCCGAATTTTCCTGCGTCCCCGCGTTTTCCCCCGCGGTGCTTCGCGTGATCTGCGGAACGCGATAGGTGGAATTCAGCACGGCGATGGTCGGGAACGGCGAATCGCCGAGAAATCCCGTTCCGCCTTGCTTCGGGCGCAGGTCTGCGGACGGCGGGAAATTTTTCGGCATGAACTCCGCGTAATTTCCCGCGCTGCCTTGTTTCGGGAAACCGAAATTTTCCAAAAACGGAGAAAGATCTTTCTTTGTCGCCTGCGACCAGAGCATGACGAACGTGCGGCGTTTCTCGTCGTCGTTCTCGAGCGGGAGCCGATTGCGCACGGTGTAACGCTTAAAGACTTTGGCGAGCGGTTCCCAGCCCGTCGCCGCGACGACGGGAATGTAGGCGGAAAGCCGCTGAAACGGCACGCCGGGATCGCGGAATTCGTCTTCGATGTCGGCTTCCTTCGCGATTTTTTCGCGTTCCTGCCGACTTTTCACGACCGACGCGTCTTTTATGATTTGCCGTTCCCGCGCTTTTTTTTCGAGGGCTTCTTTTCGGTTTTTTTCGCGCTGCGCCTTTTTGTTTTTTTCTTCCGTATTTTCTCTTTCGATACGCGCGAAGCAGGCGGACTGAAGCGCGGGAACGTCAAAAAACGTTTCCGCCTTTTTCCCGGTCGCGCGTTCCATGCAGTAGAGCGCGAGCAGGGCGGCGGGTGTGTCTTTGTCTCCGAAAAAAGTCCATTTGTTGCTCACGGCGTTTTTCCCGAGCGCGAA
Source organism: uncultured Enterobacteriaceae bacterium (assembly GCA_964633895.1). Taxonomy (GTDB): domain Bacteria; phylum Verrucomicrobiota; class Verrucomicrobiia; order Opitutales; family UBA953; genus Spyradosoma. The sequence continues at coordinate 2,884 of CAZWIK010000062.1, forward strand.
GAAAAGTTCCCATGCGCCGTCGCGCCTGATTTTTTCCAAATCCAGATATTCCGCCGTCCAGAGTAGCGTTCCCGCGATCGGGTCGCCGGCGTGTCCGGCGGCGGCGGTCGTTTCGACGTCGACGACGAAGCGCACGGGGCGGGAACGCTTTGCGGGAGCGGCGGTGAGCTTGTCGAGTTCGGCGACTACGTCGTCCCAAAACCGAATGATTTTTTCTGGATCGTCCACGGCGGCCGCTTCGTCTGCGGGAAGGGTCGCGATGAAATTTTTTCCCGCGAATTCCGCCCAGGGCGCGGGAGCGTAGCGGACGTATTCCCAGTCGTTCCGCTTGGTTTCGCCGAGTTTGAAAAACGGTGCTTCGACGGCTCCGCTGAAGAGAAACTGCGTCCGTCCGGACGCGCGTCCATTCGGGACCATGACGTAGAGCAGACCGCCGAACGGACTGGCGATTTCAAACGACTGCGCGTTGACGCCGAATTCTCTCGTTATGCGCGGGAACCGTCGCCAGACGCGTTGGCGCGAATCGAGCAGATTGTCCGTGTGTGCGCCGATGCGCAACCTCAGCCCTATGCCGACGGCGGATTTCGAGACGTGAATTTTCACGCGCTCGCCGGGCGAGGCGTAAAGCCCGGTGCTTTGCCAGCCCTCGACCTGCGGGTTCGGGTAAAAAGTTTTTCCGATTCGGACGAATTTTTCGGGAACGTCGCCGGGAAAAAAGCGCGCGCTCGGATGCGCGAAAACTTTCAGCGCGGGAACGCTTTCGTATTCTTTCAGCTTCTTTTTGATTTCGTCGCGCAGTTCCGCGTTGATGCTGAGCGTGAGCGGATCCGTCGCCGTCGGCATGATTTTCGAAAACCATTTGTCGATTTCTTCCGGGCGCGCTTTTTCTTTGAATTTGCTGACGGTGCGGAGCTTCGTTTTGAACGCTTCGCGCTTGGCGGCGATTTCCGCGTCCGGTTTTTTTTCGGGAAGAAACGGAATTTCCGGGTCGAACGCGTCCGGCTCGTAAATCGCGTCGAGCATCGCTTCCCATTCGCTTTTTTCTCCGAACGTCGTCGGCGGCGGGAACGCGCAGATTCCCGCCAGCGCGAGCAGGGCGATGCGCGGGAACGCGTGGGAAATGCGGAAGGAGAAAGAAAACATGGCGGGAACGCGCGACGCGGGGTTTCGTCGAAAAAAAATCAGTCGCCGTCGGCGTTCCCGTCTTCTTCGGGTTCGCCGACGAAATCGATGCCCATTTCCTCGTCCGTTTTCGTCAGTTTCAGATTGAAGATGGGAATGAGCAGAAGGAGCATGATGAACGTGATGATCATCGCCGTCCAGCCGGCGACGTCGTGCACCGTGCCGAGCGTGAAGCTGAGGCTGTCTGTCGGGTGTCCCCAGAAATCGTATTCCAGTGCTTTTGAGCCGTGCCAGAGCGACCAGACGGTGAGAAAGCTCGTGCGCAAAACGTTCAGCACCAGCGCGAACGCGATCGAGACGCCGACGAAGCAGAGCTTTTTTTTCAGCGAATGCAGGAAAATCGCCGCGAGAAACGAACCCGCGAAAACGCACGCCGTCATCGAGCGGATTCCCGAACACGCGTCCGCGACGCCCACCGTATCGCCGCCCGGCAGCACGATGACGTTGCCCTGCTGGACGAGGGCGAAATCAAAAAGATTCAGCAGGAAAACGACCGTTCCCGTGACTTTGTCCAGAAGCAGTGTTTTGATCTGGCTGTCCACCAGAAACGTGAACGGACCGGAGATGAACCAGACGCAGATCGGGAACGCGAGAAGCATCAGCACGCGCAGGCGGGAACGCAGGTCGAGCGTTTTTCCGGAAAAATCCCGCGCGGCGGCGAACCACGTCAGCCCGATCGCCGTGCCGATGAAGCCTGCCGTGTTCTCGTGCGTCGTCACGGCAGCCGCGCCGTAAATTGCCGTGCCGAGTGCTCCCGCGGCGAAAAGCAGCAGCGAAAACAGCGTTCCCGCCGCGAAAATCAGTTCAAGCCAGAGCGGCGAGGGCGTTCCCGCGCGGATGATTTTCGGCGGAGAAAATTCGTCGTCCGCCGGCGTTCCCGCGAGTTCGTCCGCGACCGGCTCTCCCGTGAAGACCGCGCGAAGCAGGTAAAAACGCTCTTTCAGAACGAACGCGCAAAGGAACGGCACGAGGTAGCCGAAAAGATAATCGTCCTTCGACGACCAGCAATATTGCTGATCCCAGATGACGACGGCGCACATCGCAACGCCGAGTCCGGCGAACAGAATCGGCGTGATGTCTTTTTTGGGTGCGGCGGGAACGGAACAGGGCATGCGAAGTTGAAAAACAGATATACCGCAGTTAATGCGATTTGCCGTTCCCGCGCAATGCGAAAGACGTTTTTGCGCCGCGTTCCGCGTTCCCGCGCGGCGGCGAGCCGTTTTTTTTGCGGGAACGGAAAAAACGCTTGCGTTGCGTTTTTTTTTTGCAAAATGGCTTTTCGAAATTGAGAAATTTCGCGCGGGAACGGTTTTCGCGCGTCTCG
>CAZWIK010000063.1:0-5236 GCA_964633895.1 uncultured Enterobacteriaceae bacterium
CGCCGTCGCGCGAAATAAGATTTCAGGTTTTGTTGTGTGAAACCTGTTTAACGTTCTGCGTTCCCGCGCGGCGAAAGCCGTTTTGGCGGGAACGCGTTTTTTTTTACGAATACAAACGGTAGTCGGCGACGGAGCGGCGAAATTCCGCCGCGCGCGCTTCCCAGCGGGAACACCAGCTCTTGACGTCGATTTTCGCGCCTTCCCGACAAAGCGCGTCGAAAAATTTTTCGTCGCCGAGGTGTTTGAGAAAGAGTTCGCGCGCGTTCCCGCGGGCAGCCGCGAACGGATTGTCTTTTTCCCAGATGCAGCTCTGGCGCATCATGTGAAAACTGATTTCCGTCGGGCGAAGCACGCGCCAGCTCGAAACGGCGAGCAACGCGCCGCGCGCGCGTCCGTCGCCCAGCACGGCGGGAACGCCGCGCAGCCCCGCGACGCGGAACGAATCGACCAGCGCCGCCATTTCCTTTTCGTTTTTTCCGGGATAGCCGAGAAAGCGGAACGGGCGCACGAGGCGCAACGGTTCCCGCGACTCCGTGAACGTGTGGGAAAATTTCCCAATGCAACAGCCGAGTCCCGTCATCGCGTAGCCTTCCGCCGCGTCGGGATTCGCGATGTAGGGCGACGTCGGAATCCATTTCAGACCAGTATCGCGCCAAAGCATCGAACGCCGCCAGCCGGACATTTTCACGACGTCGAGTTTCGCGCGGGAACGCGCGGCGGCGGAAAGGTTCAGCCAATTTTCTCCGACGGCGGCGCGCGCGAGCTCGCCGATCGTCAGACCGTGAACGTAAGGCACGGGATACATGCCGACGTAGCTCTGCCACTTGGCGTCGAGCATCGGACCGTCCGTTTTTTCGCCGCCGAGCGGATTCGGGCGGTCGAGCACGAGCACGGGAATGCCCGCCTCGAAACACGCTTCCATCACCAGACGCATACAGCTGACGAACGTGTAGCTGCGCGAGCCGATGTCCTGCAAGTCGATCACCATTTTCGTAATGCCGCGCAGCATTTCCGGCGTCGGGCGGCGCGTGCCGCCGTAAAGCGAATGCACGGGAAGATTCGTGCCGAGCCGCGAGTCCTTCTGGTCGGCGACGATTTTTTCTGCGGGAACGTCGCCGTAAATTCCGTGTTCGGGACCGAAGAGCGCGACGAGATTCGCGCCCGCGCGACGCGCCTGCCCGTGAAGCACCTTGATCGTGCTCTCACCCGCGCCGTTCACGCCCGCCTGATTCGTCACCAGCCCGACGCGCTCGCCGCGCAGCCGAGCAAAATTTTCCGCGGCGAGCATGTCGATGCCGAGCCGCACGCGCCGCGCGGGAACGCCCTTTTTCGCGGACGACGCGGCGGCGAATGCGAGATTTCCCGCGAGCGACAGCGCGCCCGCCGCCAGCAGCGTTTTTTTCAAAAATTCTCGGCGATTCATACGCGAAAGTTAAACGGCATTCGCCGAAAAGGAAAGCGGGAAAAACGGACGCGCGGGAACACGTCTGCGCGGGAACGGCGGAAAAAGCGTTCGCGCGCGGCGCGTTTTCTGCGCGGAAACGGAAAGCGTCAGCGCAGCGCGGCTTTCAGCGCTTCGATTTTATTCGTCCGCTCCCACGGAAGATTTTCTTTCGTGAAATGCCCGTAGCTGACCGTTCCCGCGTAAATCGGGCGCAGCAAGTCGAGTTGACGAATGATTTCCGCCGGCTTGAACGAAAAAACTTTTTTCACCGCCGCGATGATTTCCGCCTCGGAAACCGCTCCTGTGCCGAAAGTCTCGACGTGAATGCTCGTCGGCTCGGGTTCGCCGATCGCGTAGGCGACTTGCAGTTCGCAGCGTTTCGCCAAGCCCGCCGCGACGATGTTCTTCGCGACCCAGCGGCACATGTAGGCGCCGGAGCGGTCGACCTTCGACGGGTCTTTTCCCGAAAACGCGCCGCCGCCGTGGCGACCGACGCCGCCGTAGGTGTCGACGATGATTTTTCGCCCCGTCAGCCCCGCGTCGCCGTTTGGACCGCCGATGACGAATTTGCCCGTCGGGTTGATGAAAAATTTCGTTTTTTCGGAAATGAATTCCGCGGGAAGCACGGAGCGGATCAGCGCCTCGCCGAAGCGGACGATTTCCTCATGGCGCACGTCTTCCGTGTGCTGCGTGGAAAGCACGACGTTTTCGATCGCCGCGGGAACGCCGTTCTCATAACGCACGGCGACCTGCGACTTGCAGTCGGGACGAAGCCAGCGCGCGGCGGGTTCCGCCGGATCTTTCCGGATTTTTTCGAGCCGGCGCAATATGCGGTGCGCGAACATGACGGGAGCGGGCATCAACTCCGGCGTCTCGTCCGTCGCGTAGCCGAACATGATTCCCTGGTCGCCCGCGCCCTGCTCCGCCGTGCTTTTTCCCTCGGCGGCGGACGCGTCCACGCCCTGCGCGATGTCGGGCGACTGCCGCCCGATGAGATTGATGATTTTGACCGTTCCCGCGTGAAAAACCGCGTCGTCGCGCTCGTTCACGTAGCCGATTTCGCGGATTGCAGCGCGCACGACCGCGTCGACGTCGAATTCGGCGGAAGTCGTGATTTCGCCGGCGAGCACGACCGTGTCGTCTTTCACGAGCGTCTCGCAGGCGACGCGGGAACGCGCGTCCTGCGCGAGGCACGCGTCGAGAATGCTGTCGGAAATGAAGTCCGCCACCTTGTCCGGATGCCCGGAACCGACGGATTCCGAAGAAAAGATATACGAATCTGCGTTGTTTTTTTCTGCCTTCATAAAAAAAGTCCGTGATTGCTGAACCGCCGCGCGGGAACGCCGTTCTCTTCGGCATTCGGCGAAAAACGCGTCAGACTTTTTTCCCCGCAGACAAAAAATCCTTACGCGTTCCCGCAGGAACTCATAAGGAAATTGCCGCCGTTGAGCCGTGATGATTTTTAGCCGTAGGCTCGCATCCTGCGCCTGCGCGCAAACCACCGTGACAGCGCGGACCGCTCAGGCGTCCGCTCGGCTCGGTTGGTAATTTTCCGAAGAAAATTTCGCGATGCAAATTCCGTTGTGTGCCGGTCAAAGAACAGGCGGCTCGCGCGCCGCTCGGGGGCAGAAATCTATTTATTTTTTCTTTCGTGTCAACCCGAATAATCGCGCCGCGCGGGAACGCCGCTGCGCGGGCGTTTTTTCAGCGTTCCCGTAGACGCGGAACGCAGGCGAGCAACCCGCGCGTGTAGGCGTTTCGGGGACGATAAATCACGTCCGCCGCCGAGCCTTCTTCGACTTTTTCGCCGCGGAACAAAACGACCGCGCGATCCGCGACGTGCGCGACGAGCCCGAAGTTGTGCGTAATCAGCAGAACGCTCATGCCGAAGCGTTCCCGCAGCGAAAGAAGCAGATCCATGATTTGTTTCTGAATCGTGACGTCGAGCGCGGTCGTCGGTTCGTCGGCGACGAGAATTTTCGGCTCGCAGACCAGTGCGGCGGCGATCATCGCGCGCTGCTGCATTCCGCCAGAAAGCTGATGCGGGAACGCGTCAGCGAGGTCGGGATTCACGCCGACTTCCGCCAGCGCGGCGCGCACGCGTTCCCGTCGTTCCCGTGCAGTCTTCGCTTCGGGAACGTGAATTTTCAGCCCTTCTTCCGCCTGTCGCCCGATCGTGTAAACGGGATTGAGCGAGCTGAACGGATCCTGAAAAACATAGGCGATTTCCTTCCCGCGGATTTTCCGCAACTCGCGTTCCCGCAGACCGAGAATTTCCCGCCCGTTCAGCTTCACGCTCCCGCGGACGCGGCACGCGGGTTCCGGCGGAAGAAGCCCGGTCAGCGCCTGAGAGGTCACGGATTTCCCGCTCCCGCTTTCTCCGACAACTGCGAGAATTTCGCCCTTTCCCAGAGAAAAGGAAACGCCTTTCACCGCCGAAAAAACGGTGCCGCGCGACGAAAAATCCACGCGCAAATCTTTGACTTCCAGAAGCGGCTCGACCATCGGAAAAATCTTTGTGCCCTGCCGCCGATTTTTAAGATTTTTTCCCGTTCCCTCAACGGAATTTTTCCGCGAATTCTGTCCCCCGACGCCGCCGCTTCCGCGTTTTGAAAAAACGTTCCCGCACGGGAACGGTCAGCGGGCTGGCGTGTCGGGAAAATTCAGCAGAAGCTGGCGGGCGTCGTTCCCGCGTTCCCGCAGGCGGGAGCGCGAAGACGGTTCGTCCGCGACCGGCGCGGAATTCGAAACGGTGATGCCGAGCAGGCGCACGGGCTTCGACTGCGGAAGATTTTCCGCGAGCAGCGTCTCGGCGGCGCTCAAAATATCGCCCGAATCCGTCCAGACTTTTTCGCGCGTGCGGGAACGCGTGATCTGCGTAAAGTCTGCGAATTTTATTTTCAGCGTCAGCGTGTAGCCGGAAAAAACGGCGCGGTCAAGGCGTTCGGCGAGCCGCGCCGCGAGAATTTTCAGCTCTTCCGCGCAGGCGGGAACGCCGATCAGATCGCGCGGGAACGTGTTTTCGACGCCCAGCGAAACGCGCGCGCGATGCGCCTCCACGGGGCGCGGATCGTTCCCGCGCACGATTTCGTAAAACCAGCCGCCCGTCTTCCCGAAATTTTCGACCAGCTCCTCCCGCGAGCGCTCCCGCAGGTCTTTCCCCGACGCGACGCCGAGTTCGTGCATCTTCCGCGCCGTCGCGGGACCGACGCCGAAAAAACTCTCGATCGGCAGCGCGTCGAGAAACGCCGCCGCGTCTTTCGGTAGAATGCGGAAAATGCCGTCCGGCTTGCGCAGATCGGAAGCGGTTTTCGCCAAAAATTTGTTGAAAGAAATTCCGGCGGAAGCCGTCAGCCCGAGTTCCGAGCGGATCGCCGCGCGGATTTCCCGCGCGATCTGCGTGGCGGTTTTCCCGCTCGGCGAATGCGTGACGTCCAGATACGCCTCGTCGAGCGAAAGAGGCTCGATCAGCTCCGTGTAGCGGCGAAAAATTTCGTGAATTCGCGCGGAAACTTTTTTGTAAACGTAGAAGCGCGGCGGCACCAGAATCAGGCGCGGACAAAGCCGCTTCGCCGTCGCGACGGACAAGGCGGAACGCACGCCGTAGCGTCGCGCCTCGTAGCTCGCCGTCGTCAGCACGCTGCGCGGCGCGTCGGTCGCGACCGCCACGGGCTTCCCGCGTAGCGCGGGATTGTCGCGCTGTTCCACCGACGCGTAAAACGCGTCCATGTCGATATGTATGATTTTCCGCATCGCGGGAACGGCTTTTTCTTCAAAAATCCTAATGCCGCT
>CAZWIK010000064.1:0-4805 GCA_964633895.1 uncultured Enterobacteriaceae bacterium
ATCCACGAAAAAATCCAACTCCGTTTTGCACGGATGCGGCAGGCGGCGTTCCTGCGGGAACGCACGGCACGAGAGACGGTTCCCGCGGCTCTCGTTCCCGCGTTTTCGCAAAGGCGTCGGACTGAACATTCGTTCGAAATTTTCTTGCGCGGAAAACGGTTTTCACATTTGATTTGCCGATATTAAATTTTCAACCATGCGTAGCCGGCAGAAAACATCGACGGCGTTCGCCCTCGCCTTCGCGGGCATTTTCGCGGGAACGCTCTGCGCGGCGGGAACGGGAATGCCCGAAAACCCCGCGACGGACGCCGCCGAAAGCGTAGCCGAAGCCTACACGCCCGCGCGCACCGAAATCACGTATCGCCGACACTTGATCACGCCGCTTTCCGTCCGCTACGCGCAAAGCCTGCCGACGTCGCTTTCCACGCACGGAAAGATGGCGTATTCGGTTTACAGCGCGGAAGCCTCGTGGCGTTTCGTCCATCCGGAAAAAACGCGCCTCTCGCTTTCCGGCATCGAGTGGCGGCGAACGGATTTTCGCTTTTCCGACGGCGCGGAGAAACCGTTCGCGCACACGGATCTGCTGCGCGCGTCGACGTATCAGGAATTTATCAACCCGACCAGCGGGCGCGCGCTCGTCGCGATGCTTTCCGGCTCGCTCTCGGCGGAAGACCGCGCGGACCTTTCGTCCAGTCCGTCGTGCTTCGTCGGGCTTGCGGCGAAACAATATTTTTCCGAGGAAACGTCCGCGACGCTCGGATTTTTTCTGAGTTATCGGCGGGATCGCGAACGCTGGTTCATCTATCCGTTGTTTCTCTGCGACTGGCTCATCGCTCCGAATCTCAACCTGCGCACGACGAACGGGCTGACGCTGACGTGGGACGTCGGCGGCGCCAACGTTTTTCTGTGCGACTTCGCCGTCGGCTACGAAACCGATTCTTTCGCCGTCGAAGCGGAGCGCGACGCCGCGGCGCCCTATTTCGGGAAAAAAGGCGTTTACACCTCGCAGAGCATTCCCGTGAGCGTCACGGGAACGTGGAACGTTTCGGAAAACCTTTTCGTTCGCGCAGGCGTCGCGCTAAACGCGTGGTCGAAATACCGCCTTTACCGCAGTAAAAGCAAAACCGGCGAAACTTTTTCGACCGATCCGACGCTCGAATTTTCGTTCGAATGCGGATTTCGTTTCTGAAAAAAAATTATCGCGCGGGAACGCGCGACGCGCGGAAAACGGCATCGGCGACCGCGACGCAATCGCGATGCGCGGCAACGTCGTGAAGCCGCAGACACGCCGCACCGTGAAACGCGCCGAGCGCGCCGCAGGCGGAATCGCCGCCTGTGCGTTCCTTCGGCGGCTTCCCGCCGAGAACGACGCCGAGCGTGCTCTTTCGGCTCGTGCCGAGCAAAACGGGAAAACCGAGCGCGGCGACTTCGCGCAGTTTCGCGACGATCTGCAGATTTTGCTCCGGCGTTTTTCCGAAACCGAAGCCCGGATCCAGCCAAAGCTGATGCGCGGGAACGCCGCTTTCCAGAATGCGGTTCACGCCAACGCGCAGATCTTCAAAAAAATCCGCGCGAAAATTCGCGTAGTCCGGCGTCGCACGATTGTGCATCGCGATGAGCGGACAGCCGAGTCGAGCCGCCGTCTCGCCCATCGCGTAGCGCGTTCCCGCGACGCTATCCGCCGCCGCGATGCCCGGCGCGATGCCCGCGCCAGAACCGTCCGCGGGACCGATCGCGTGAACGTCGTTGATGATGTCCGCTCCCGCGCGAATTGCCGCTTCCGCCGTCTCCGGACGATACGTGTCCACGGAAACGGGAACGTCCGGCAACGCGGTGCGAATCGCGGCGAGCGCGGGAAGCAAGCGGCGCATTTCCTCGTCCGCGTCGATGCGCGGCGAACCCGGACGCGTCGATTCCGCACCGAGGTCGATGATGTCCGCGCCGGCGGCGACGAGCGCGCAAGCGCGTTCCCGCGCGGCTTTGGGCGAGGCGAATTCTCCGCCGTCGGAAAACGAGTCCGGCGTCGCGTTGACGATTCCCATCAGCAGCGTGCGCGAATCGAAATCGCTCGGCAACGCGCGAGAATGCGGGGATTTCCAGAATCCGTGTGGAACGGAAAATGCGGGCATCGCGAAAAATCTCCTTTTCGTTTTTTATTTTTTTCTTTGCGAACAAAGCGCACGCAGCAACAGGTAAAGCGTTTCCAAGTGCGGCATCGCGACGCCGTTCGCCTTGCCTCGGCGAAGCGGTTCGCCCCAGATCGACTCGACTTCGACTTCCCGCCCCGCGCGGAAATCCAGCAGGCTCGATGGCAGATACGCGCCGCAACGCGCGGTAACGTCGAACTGCTTCTGCAGATGGTCGTCGGAAATTTCGCAGCCGCGGGAACGCGCCGCCGCCTGAATTTCGCGCATCAGCGCCAATGAAAGCTCGACGAGTTCCGGCGAGGCGAGCAGCGCGTCGCACGCGATGTTTCCGCCCGCGATCGCGAGACCGTTGAACGGAATGTTCCAGCAGAGTTTTTTCCAGAGCGTTTCTTCGAGAGAAGTTTTCGCCTCCGCCGGCATTCCCGCCGCGCTAAACATCTCCACGAGCGCGAACGTGCGTTCCCGCGGAGCGCCGCCGTCGCCTTCGCCCAGCCAGAGCCGAGTGCCGCCGAGATTCGCGATCACGCCGGGCGCGATGCGGTTGATCGTAACGTAGCAAAGCCCGCCGACGACGTTTTCCGCGCCGAAAAGCGCGCCGAGCGCCTCGACGTTGCCCAGCCCGTTTTGCAGCGTGAGCAGCGTCGTTCCCGCGCCGACGAGCGGCGGAAGCAGACGCGGGAACTGCGCGTTCGCCGTCGTTTTCAGCGCGATCAGCACGAGGGCGCACGCGCCGATTTCCTCCGGCGTTTTGTGCGCGCGGACTGGAACGACGCGGACGTTCCCGCGGTCGCGAAGCTCGAAGCCGCGTTCCCGCACGATTTCGTAATCGCTGCGCAAAAGGAAATGCACTTCGTGTCCCGCCTCCGCGAGACGAATTCCGTGGTAAGCACCGACCGCGCCCGCTCCGACAACAGCAATTTTCATAGTGTGCGCGAAAATATTTTTTTATTCGCGGGAACGCAAAGTCTTTTCCGAAAGGCGGCGTTCCCGCGGTTTTTTTTTCCTCGAAAAAAAAATCAGACCGCGGTGGGAGCGACCGCGTGCTCCGAAGACAGGATTTCCTCGAGCGTCGTTTCGTCGCGGCAGGCGTGAAACGCTTCGGAAAAGCGTGTAAGCGCAGCGCGGATTTCCGCGTTCCCGCCGAGCACCAGCGGCTCGCGCAGATTGTCGAAACGTTGCTTGATTTCGCGGATCGTCAATTTCGCGACTGTTCCCGCCGTGTTGTAGCGCACTTCGCCGTCGACGTCGTCCGCGAGCGCGACGAGGAGCTTTTGCGCTCTGAGGACGTCGACGCATTCGAGCACGTGATTCGCGGGAATGCAAAGTTCGCTGCTGAGCTCGCCCGGCGTCAGCCCGACATCGCGGCGGGAACAGGTCGAAAACACGGCGAACAGGCAGGCGAAAAACGCCTCCTGCTTGGAACGGGGGCTGAGTTCCGCCCATTCGCGGTTCAGATTTTTCAGATAGCGCGCGTTCTGCACGGCGAACGAAAGCTGACCGCCGAGCAGCAGAAAAATCCAGCCCATGTAGATCATGAACATCAAAATGAAAATCACGCCGAGGTTGCCGTAAATCGAATTGAATTCGGAAATTTTATTCACGTAGAGAATCGTCAGCTTCTGGCTTCCGATGAACACGAAAGCGACGAACGCGCCGCCGATCAGCGCGGGACGCCAGCGCACCATCGTCTTCGGCATGTATTTGTTCAAACACGCGAACGCGAGCGTCAGCGCGAGAAACGCGATTAGCGTCGGCACGAACGAGGTCATCAACCCGAAAAACGCCTCGCCGCCCGGCAGCGACGCCGCCCACGCGGGAACGCTTCCCGTTACCGAGGAAACGCGTTTGAACGCGGCGGAAACGGAAAGAATCGACGCGGAGACCGCGAAGAGCGCGCCGCCGAAGACGAGAAACAGGAAATACGCGAGAAAACGCTTGCCCCAGCTGCGACCCTGCTTGACGTTCCACATCAGATTGTAGGCGTCTTCCACGCGCGCGATCATGAAAACGGCGAGCACGGCGAGAATGACGAAGCCGATCGTTCCCGCGGAGCCGGTGCTCGTCATCGTGCTTTCCAGCAAATTGTTTGCGAATTCCTGAAACGCGGGAGCCACCGTCGCGGCGACGTCCTGCCCCGTTTCCAGCGAAGCGTTTTTCGCCGCGAGTTGCTCCGCCTCGAGCGTCTCCGGCGCGATGAGCTGCACGGTTTCGCCGATGCGTAGTTTCATCGTCTCCACGGCTTCTTCGCCGCGGACGTTCATCACGACTCCGAAAATCGTCAGCACGAACATCACGAACGGCGCGAGCGCCATCAGCACGTAATACGTGAGCGCCGCCGCCTGTAGCGGAATGCGGTTGGAAAGCGTGCGCGCGATCGTGATTTCGACGATCCGCCAAAGCAGGGAAAACGCCCGCATCGGCGCCGAACGTTCCGCCGTTCCCGCGGGAAGCCAGATTTCGTCGTAAAATTCGAGCGCGATTTTCTTCGCACGGCAGAAAAGCGAGGAAAACGAAAATCCGCGTCGGCAGGAATCTGCGGGCGCGGCGGAAACGTCGGGAGACGGTGAAGAAGTCGGTTTCTCGTCAGCGTTCATGCTTCGGGAGCATAACCTTCCCCCGAAATATCACAAGCACGAAGAAGCCGCCGCGTTTCCGCCT
>CAZWIK010000065.1:0-4695 GCA_964633895.1 uncultured Enterobacteriaceae bacterium
TCTGTTTCGATGGAATTCATATTTGCGTCATGATTGTGCGGCAGGCGACCTTGTCGGTCATACGGGTTTCAAAATATTTTCGTCCGTTTTCGCCCATTCGGCGGCGCAGGGCGGCGTCGCGATAGAGTTTGTCGAAGTTCGCCTTGAACGCGGGAACGTCTCCGGCGAGCGACCAGAGCCCGGCGCCGATCTCGTCAAGCAGGCGACCGTAGTCGGTCGCCGCGTCGATCGAGGCGAGCACGGGAAGGCTCAAATTAAAATACGAAAGCGTTTTGCTCGGAATGTTCGGAATCGTGAAGCGTTCGTTCAGCGAAATCAGCCCGATGTCGCACTGCGCGACGAGATTCTGGTAATCCTGATACGGGATGAGATCGTGCAGGACGGTGTTGGAGAGTTTCATTTCCGCGATCAGGCGGCGAATGCGTTTCTGCTGAACGCCTTTGCCGACAAGAAGAAACGCGACGTTCGGATATTCCGCTTCGCAGGCTTTCGCGAGCGCGAGCACGTTTTCGAGCTTCTGCGGGACGCCCATGTTCCCGCCGAAGATGACAACGAATTTTCCTCCGACGCCGTATTTCGCCTTTAAATCTTCCGTCGCGGGAACGCGTTCTTCCGGCACCTGAAAATTTTCGAGGATGTGGAGCTTTTCTGCGGGAATGTCTGGATTGTGTTTCCGTATGTAATCGATGTTGCCTTGAGACATGCAGCCGATTTTGTCGCACACGCGATAGAGCTTTTTTTCCTGCCGCCGGAAATGGAGATAATGCGGCTGCCATTTTTTCATGAAGCCGAGATCGACGGCATTCTGCGGGAAAATGTCGCGAAGAATCAGATACGCTTTCGCGCCGCAGCGTTTTTTCATTCGCGCGACGACGTCGACCAGTGTGATCGGCGGCGTCGGCGTGATGATGAGGTCGAATTTTTCTCCGCGGAGATTTTTGTCGATCGCGCGCTGATAGACGAACGGGAGCAGAACGTTGGCGATGCCTTTGCGCACGAGATTCACGCCGAAAAGCGGGAGCGATTCCGCTTGTAGAATCCGGATGTTCTCGCCCGCGGAAACGATTCGCGTTCCCGCGCCTTTTTCGACGGGCGCGACGACGCAGACCTCGTGTCCGTTGCGCGCGAGTTCCTTGATGAGCGCGGCGTACATGTTTGAGCTGCCGCTCATGTTCGGCATGGAAATCGTCAGAAAGAGAATCTTCATTTTGCTGCGGGAACGAATGAATGTCGGTGTTTTCAGTTTTTCTTCCAGACGGATTTGTTGACGATTCCCGTGTAGCTCTGAATGAGTTTGACGACCTTCGTCGCGACGTCTTCTCCGTAGACGGGAACGGGAATCCCGAAGTCCGAGTTCGCGTTCATCTCGACGGCGAGTTCCACGGCCTGAAGCAACGAAGTTTCGTCGATTCCGGCGAGTACGAAGCAGGCCTTGTCGAGCGCTTCGGGGCGCTCCGTGCTGGTACGGATGCATACGGCGGGGAAGGGACGACCGATTGACGTGAAAAAGCTACTTTCCTCCGGCAGCGTTCCGCTGTCGCTGACCACGGCGAACGCGTTCATCTGCAGACAGTTGTAGTCGTGAAAGCCGAGCGGCTCATGCCGAATGACGCGCCTGTCCAGCTGAAATCCGCTCTGTTCCAACCGCTTGCGGGAACGCGGATGGCAGCTGTAAAGAATCGGCATATCGTATCTTTCCGCCAGCGCGTTGATCGCGCCGAAGAGACTCGTGAAGTTTTTCTCCGTGTCGATGTTTTCTTCGCGGTGCGCGCTCAAAAGAATGTAGTGTCCCTTTTCCAGTCCCAGCCGCCGATGAACGTCGCTCGCTTCGATGTCGGGCAGATTCGCGCGAAGCACCTCCGCCATCGGCGATCCCGTCACGTAAGTGCGTTCCTTGGGTAGACCGTTCTCCGCGAGATAACGCCGCGCGTGTTCGCTGTAGCACAGATTCACATCGCTGATGATGTCCACGATGCGCCTGTTCGTTTCTTCCGGAAGGCATTCGTCCTTGCAGCGGTTGCCCGCTTCCATGTGGAAGATCGGAATGTGCAGCCGCTTCGCGGGAACGGCGCTGAGACAGCTGTTCGTGTCGCCGAGAATCAGCAGCGCATCGGGCTTGAGTGCCGCCATCAGCTTGTAGGACGCGGCGATAATGTTCCCAATGGTGTCGCCGAGATCGTCGCCCGCGGCGTCCATGTAAACTTCGGGATCGTCGAGCTTCAGGTCCTTGAAGAACACGCCGTTGAGATTGTAGTCGTAGTTTTGTCCCGTGTGCGCGAGAACGACGTCGAAATAACGGCGGCACTTGCCGATCACCGCCGCGAGGCGAATAATTTCCGGACGCGTTCCCACGATGATGAGGAGCTTCAGTTTTCCGTTGTTCTTAAAACGGACTCCGCTGTAATCGGTGCGCATGAAAAAAACTTCCTTTCCCGCTCAGTTTTTGACTTTTTCGAAATACGTGTCCGGATGCTCCGGATCGAAAGGCTCGTTCGCCCACATGACCGTGATCAGGTCTTCCGTGTTCGAAAGATTGACGATGTCGTGCGTGCAGCCCGGCAGCATGTGCACGGCATGGATGCGTTCCCCGCTGACTTCGAACTCCATTATTTCGTCCGTGCCGATTTTCCGTTCCCGAATCAGCGCGCGCCCGGACACGACGATGAAGAATTCCCACTTCGTGTGATGCCAGTGTTCGCCTTTCGTGATGCCGGGTCTGCTGACGTTCACGCTGAACTGTCCGCATTTTCCCGTTCGAAGCAGTTCCGTGAAGCTCCCGCGCGCGTCCGTGTACATTTTAAGCGGGAACGCCGCTTTTTCTTTCGGCAGATAACTCAAATACGTCGAATACAGTTTTTTTGCGAAAGAGCCCGCAGGGATTTCCGGCATTGTCCTCGTCTGCGGCACCGCCTTGAACGTTTCCAGCAAAGAGACGATTTCGCCGAGCGTCGCGCGGTGAGAGACGTGAACGGCGCAGTAGCGTCCGTTCGGCGTCGGCACGGTTTTGAGACCGTCGAATGAACAGCGGTGTTCCTTGCCCGAGAGCGCGGCGACGAGTTCCGCGACCAAGTCGTCGATGTAGACCAGTTCCAGCTCCGTCGCGGGATCGTTCACGCGGATCGGCAGGTCGTTCGCGATGTTGCTGCAGAACGTCGCGACCGCGCTGTTGTAGTTCGGTCTGCACCATTTTCCGAAGAGATTCGGAAAGCGGTAAACCAGCACGCGCGCGCCCGTTTCTTTCGCGTAATCGAAAAATAGCTCTTCTCCCGCGAGCTTGCTCTTGCCGTAGTCGGACTCGCCGTAGCGCCCGATCAGCGTCGCCTGAATCGAACTGCTCAGCATCACGGGGCACGCGTTCCCGCAGGCTTTCAGCGCGGAGAGCAGCGTCGAAGCGAAGCCGAAATTGCCCGCCATGAACTCGCTCTGTTCTTTCGGACGATTCACGCCGGCGAGATTGAAGACGAAATCCGCGTTTCCGCAGAACTCGTGCAGCGATTCGGGATCGGAATCGACGTCGTATTCGAAGACTTCTTCGATCCGCACGCCGCTGCCGCGCGCTTTCCCGTCGCGGATGTTCTTCAGTTCCGCGCAGAGGTTTTTTCCGACGAAACCTTTCGCGCCCGTCACCAAGATCTTCATGCTCCGACGCTCTCCCGAATGAAGTTCAGCTTCAGCAGAAGCTTTTTCATGCCTTCGACGTCCAGACGCGTCGTGTTGTGCGAATGGTAGTCTTCGATCCGTGAAACTTTTTCCTGTCCTTTGAAGAAGAATTTGTCGTAGTTCAGGTCGCGCGTGTCGCAGGGGATGCGGAAATATTCGCCCATGTCTTCCGCTTTCGCCATTTCTTCGCGGCTCACCAGCGTTTCGTAGAGCTTTTCGCCGTGGCGTGTGCCGATGATGCGCACGGGGACGTCGCTTTTGTAGAGCTGCTTGAGCGCGGTCGCGAGGACGTCGAGCGTCGCCGCCGGGGCTTTCTGAACGAAAAGGTCGCCGCCGTTCCCGTGCCGGAACGCGTAAAGCACCAGATCCACCGCGTCGTCGAGCGTCATCATGAAGCGCGTCATATTCAGATCCGTGACCGTGATCGCCTCTCCCGCTCTGATCTGATCGACCCAGAGCGGAATCACGCTTCCGCGACTCGCCATCACGTTCCCGTAGCGGGTGCAGCAGATCGTCGTTCCAGCGCCTTTGCCGAGCTGGCGCGCTTTTGCGGTCGCCACTTTTTCCATCATCGCTTTGGAGATGCCCATCGCGTTGATTGGGTAGCACGCTTTGTCCGTGGAGAGAACGACGACGTTCTTCACGCCGTGAGCCACCGCCGAATCCAGTACGTTTTCCGTGCCGAGCACGTTCGTCTGCACCGCCTGGAGCGGAAAAAATTCGCAGGAGGGCACCTGCTTGAGCGCAGCCGCGTGGAAAATATAGTCCACGCCGCTCATCGCGTTGTCCACCGAACGGCGATCCCGCACGTCTCCAATGTAGAATTTCACCTTGGAGTTCTGCAGCCGGTGCCGCATGTCGTCCTGTTTCTTCTCGTCTCTGGAGAAAATGCGGATTTCACGAAGATCCGAGTCCAGAAAACGCTTCAGCACAGCATTCCCGAACGATCCCGTCCCTCCCGTTATCAACAACGTCTTTTCTGAAAATAGAGACATAAGGAAAAACCAAAAGATACGAATTTCCCATTCGTATGGC
>CAZWIK010000066.1:0-4488 GCA_964633895.1 uncultured Enterobacteriaceae bacterium
TGCGGGAACGGAAAATACTTCGTCCGTTCCCGCGATTTTCGGAGAAAAAGCGGGAAGCGGGAACGCGGTGCCGAACCGTTTTCAACTTGCCGCCGACATGCGCGCGCTGTTTCCTTTTCGGCATGAAAAAATCTCTGCAGGAAGCGCCGGGACTGTGCCGCCGGCTGAGCTGGGACGAAATCGATCCCGCGTATCTGAAAACGCTCGCCGTCCTCGCGCGCGACGAAGACACGGCGGGCGAAGGTCTGTGCGCCGCGTTGCGTCCCGCGAAAGCGGGAGACCCGACGACCGAGGTTTCCGCGCCGTGCGGCAAAACCGCCTCGGCGAGATTCGTCGCCCGCAAGCCCTGCACGCTTTCCGGCCTGCCGTTCGTTCCCGTCATCCTCGAGGTTTACGGAGGAAAAGTCTCCGCCAAAATGAACGCGCGCGACGGCGATAGCGTTCCCGCGGGAGCGGTCATCGGCACGATTTCCGGCGACGCCGCGCAGATGCTTTCGGCGGAGCGCGTGATGCTCAATTTTCTTCAGCGCATGAGCGGAATCGCCACGCAGACGGCGCGCTTCGTCGCCGCGCTGGGCGACTCGAAAACGCGCCTGCTCGACACGCGCAAAACGACGCCTGGACACCGCGTTCTCGACAAATACGCCGTCGGCTGCGGCGGAGGCTGGAATCACCGCATCGGGCTTTTCGACCGCCTGATGCTGAAAGACAACCACCTCGCGGCGGACGAAGCCGTCGCGGGAACGCGCCTCGCCGAGCTTGTGCGCCATGCGCGTGAAGCGCGTCCCGATCTGCTCTGCGAAGTAGAAGTCGATTCGCTCTCGCAGATTCCGCCCGTGCTCGAAGCGGGAGCAGACATCATTCTGCTCGACAATTTTTCCGTCGAAAATCTGAAAAAAGCCGTCGCGCTCATCGGGAACGAAGCGTGGACGGAAATCAGCGGCGGCGTTTCGTTCGAGAGCCTTCCCGCACTCGGAGCCGTCGGCGCGGATTTCGTTTCCTGCGGCGCACTCACGCACAACGTGCCGTGGATCGACATCGGGCTGGACTGGGACTGAACGCGCCGTGCGTCTGCTTTTTCTGACAGATTCGCTCGACGCGGGAACGCGCGGCGCGGACGACCTGCTCTGCCTCGTCGCGAGCCTGAACGCGAGCGGCGCGGAATGCGCAATCGTTTCGTTTCTGCCCTGCAAAAAAGCGCGGCGGCGGCAAATCGGCGAGTTCGGCGTTCCCGTGCGCTATTTGCAATTTTTCAATTCGCGCATCAGGTTTTACGCGCCCGGACTGACGGGAACGGTGCTGCTTTTTCGCCCGGACTGCGTCGTGCTCGCGTCGCCGGCGGCGCATCTCCACGCAGGACCGCTTTCCCGCGCGTTCCGCGGTCTCCGCCTCGCCTCGTTTCTGCCCTGCGGGAACGCAAACGCGCTCTGCCGGCTCGCCCGACGGCGATGCGCGGCTGAAATCGACGCACCGTTCCCGCCGCCCGAAGCGGGCGACGACGCGTTTCGAGCCTACGTCGAAAATTTCGCCGCCGCGCTCGGCGCATCCGAAAAATAATTACGGCACCGCGGGAACGAAATCGACGACGACGATTTCCGGCGGACAAAACAGGCGCATCGGCAGAACGCTCGTTCCCAGCCCGCGCGTGACGAACATTTTTCCGCCTGCGGGAAAATCCTTCAGCCCGTGGGCGAAATCCCGCCCGACGACGCGCGACGACGTGCAGAGCGGCACGCCGAACGGCAGACAAATCTGCCCGCCGTGCGTGTGCCCGCAGAACGCAAAATCGACGCCGCGCGTTTCGTCGAGCAACGGAAAAACGTCGGGCGAATGCGCGAGCAGCACCGTCGGCGTTCCCGCGTTCGGAGAAAACGCCGGAAAAATTTCTTCGACCGCGCCGTAAGAATCAGGGTCGAGCGCGATGACAATCCGCATTTCGGCGTTCCCGCGCCCACCGGAAAAAAGCGCGACGCCCTTGCGCTCGAGCCTCGCACCGACGGATTTCAGAGCGCGGATGAGAGCCGCGCTCCCGTAATACGGATCGTGATTCCCGAGGCAGGCGAACACGGGAACGGTCGCCGCGAGCGGGCGCAGACCTTCCGCGAACGTTCCCGCGTCCATCATTCCGTCGCGACGCACGCCCTTCACGTAATCGCCGAGCAGAAAAACCGCGTCCGGCTTTTGCGCGAGCGTTTTTTCGACGATGCGCGCGAGGCGGCGTTTCTCGCTTTCTCCGACGCCGAGGTGCAGATCGGAAAGCACGACGGCGCGGACGCGCTTTTCCGTTCCCGTCCACGCGGCGACGGGAAATTCGAGCCGCGTCAGCGTCAGCAACTCTGGCTCGACGAAACGCGCCCAGATCAAAACCGCCGCGACGCACGCGAACGCGACGACGGCGGCAATCGGAATTTTCTTTTTCGCGAAAAACTTCATCGCCGCGGACGCCGTTTTTTTTCAAAACTCTTTCAGCGCGAGGGCGAACTGCAACGCCGCCGCCATCTTCGCCTCGCCGAACGCGCGGGAAGCGCGGCGAATGTAGAATGCCGCGGGTTCGAGGAAAAACTGATGCGCGCCGGTGAAAATGTTCGTCGTCAAATGCCCCAGCGGGAACCATCGCCCGCTGGAAAAATCGACGAAAAGCGCGATCAGCGGGCATTTCATCGCGGCGGCGAGATAGGCGCAGGCGCATTCGCCCGCGAGACACAGCCGCGCTCCCGCGAGCATCCAAGCGGATTCCGCGGGCGTCGTGTTCCCGCGCAGATCGAGAATATGCACGCCGTGCGTCATTCGGCAAAAGCGCAGAAAACGCTGTGTCGATTCTTCGTTTTTTTCGCCGAGCACAACGATCGGCATTGGCGCGGAATCGCGGAGCTGATGCGCCGCCGTCGAAAACACGGCGGAATCTACGGCGTGTCCCTGCGCGTTCCCGTCCAGACAAAACACGGCGTAATCCGTTCCCGTGATGCCGTATTCGGCGAGCTTCGCCGCCGCCGAAGGCTTTTCGTCCTCGGCGGGAACGATGCTGAGCTGCGGCTTGTCCGCCTCGGAAACGCCGAACGGCGCGAGCACTTCAAAATTGAAAAACGCCTCGTGAATTTCGCTGTGGCGCGCGGAGGGAATGATTTCGAGCGTGACACCGCCGTCGGAATCCGCGTCCGCGTCGCGTTCGAACGCCGCGACGTTGCGGACATTCGCGAGCCGCGCCGCATCTGCGACGAATCCGGAATAAGACAAATGCGCGAGGGCGTCCGCGCGGACGCTTTTCAGCTTTTTCGCGAGGTCGCGCAGACCCGCGCTCTCGTCGAGCGGAATCACGCCGTCGAGCGCGGGATGATTCCTGAAAAGTCCCGCGAACGCGCTCTGCACCAGCAGAAAAATTTTCGCCTGCGGGAGCGCTTTCCGCGTCGGCTCAAGCACGACGGACGCGAGAACGACGTCCGCGAGTCCGTCGGGACGCGAAAGCACGAGAACGTTCGGGGAAATGTCTTCCGCGAACAACGAAGAATCTGCCGTCACCATTTCCGAATTAGATTTTTGAACGCGCGCACGGGATCGGACGCAGACCAGACCGCGCCGAAAACGACGACGCCGTCGAAGCCCGCCCTGCGGCATTCGCCGATGTTTTCCGAATTGATTCCGCCGAAAGCCAGCACGCGCGCCTTGCCTCCGCGGGAGCGCCAGTAGGAGACGGTCGCCGCGTATTCGCCGAACGTGCGGCGCGGCACGGTAACGTCGTATTTTTCCGGCGGGAACACGGGACCGAGAACGATCGTGCGGCAGGCGCTCCCGACGCGGAGCATCGAAGCGTAATCCTCGCAATGCACGGAAAGCTCTCCGCTCACGCCGCCGCGCAACGCCGCTTCGGCGCGCGAATCCGAAGGAACGTGAAAACCCGCCAGCCCGTATTTTCCCACGAGCTGCGGAAATTGATGAAGCACGACGCGGGAACGCGCCTCGGCGGGCAGCGATTCGAGCCACTCGCGGCAACGCTGAACCGACCAGTGCGGACGCCGCAGATGATACGCGGACAATCCGTTTTCAAAGAGCCGTAAGAGTATTTTTTTTTCGCCGGTGCGCTCGTTCTGCGGCGACAGCACGACGAAGCGCGCCTCGGCTTCGTTTCCGGAAATGAATCCGACTACTCTGCTCAGAATACTCATAAAAACAAAAATCCCACGAACGAGCGTGGGGAAGAACGGCGCGCGACTTTCTCCGACGCCCGCGAAAACCGCGGGAACGCCGGAAAAAGAATCCGAAACCGGAGAACCGGCTTAACCCCAGATACGCTTCTTGTGGCGGTTCGCCTTGGAGCGTTTCCGGCGTTTATGCTTGTTCATCTTGAGACGACGCTTTTTCTTGAGATTGCCCATAATACGGAATCAATGTGTTTTATGAAAAATGGGAGGTGATTATTTCCCTTTGCGGGAACGCTGTAAAGGAAAAAGTTTTTCGGCGGAAAATCATTCGACCGCCGCGGCGGCGGGAACG
>CAZWIK010000067.1:0-4224 GCA_964633895.1 uncultured Enterobacteriaceae bacterium
GGCGGCGGCGGCGGTCGGCGTCGGTGTTTCCGATGGTTTCGGCGCAGGCATGGCGGCGTTCCCGTCCGACGCGTCGTTGACGCAGCCGGCGAGAGCGAGAAAAACGAGAATTGAAAAGCATTTCAGCAGTTTCATGATTTTTTCAGGGTTAGTTGTGTGTTTTCTTGAGGGGTTCACTATGGAAAATTCATCGGGCGGGATTCTTCGGACGCGTGCGTTCCTGTTCCCGCGGAGGCTTTTCCGCGGAATCGGGCTTGCCGCGCTTGTTCGGCGGCGTTCCCGCGCCCGCATCGGATGTGGCTTCCGGCGCGTCCCGCCTGTATTCTTTGATCATGCGGAAATCGACTTCCGGTACGACGCCGGGCACAGGTTTGGATTTCGGGATGACGAAAAGCATCACGCGGGAATTGTCGCGGAAAACGGCGTTCGTCGAACACACGAGCGTCGCCTTCTTGGAAACGAACGCGGCAAGCTGAATGTCGAAAACCCGCCGTTCCGCGCCGACCGGCTTCGAGCGGAAGATGCCGCCCTGTTTCAAACGAAACTGCTCCACTTCGCCGCCGCGCGGTATCAGCTGTCCAATCAACGGCACGCCGGAAAAATTCGCGATGCGGATTGTGCCGTAAGGGAAAGATTTTTCGCTCCACTCGAAAACGAGCACTTCGTTTTCCGGCTTGTTTTCCGTTTTTCCCGGCAGAAGCAACACGCCGATGTCCCTCATGCCGCGCGGATTGATTGTGAAAAGTGGAATGTATTCCAAATCCTTTTTCTTCTCGCCGTTCGCCTTGCGCTGTGCGATTTCCTCCTCCGTCGCCTTGCGGCAGACGGAAATCGGCGTCTGCCCGCGATATTCGACTGGCGCGCCGAACGCCATCGCGAAAACGGGCAGCATCTTGTAGCCTTTCGCCGTCTGGATGTAAAACGTCGGCGGATACGTTTTCGGGCGTTCCCAGAACGCGCAACGGACGGAAACGCTGACGGCTCCGGGTTCGTCCGCAAGCGCGTTCCCGCGGGACTGTGCGAGCGCGGGAACGCCGAACGCGAAAACTGCGGCAATCAGCCCCAATGCGAAAATTTTCAGCTTTTTCATAAGATTCCTCTGCGTTTTGCTTCTTTTTTCCTCGTCTCTGTCGCTTTTTTTCGAATTCTCCCGCCCCGCTCTTCACAGTTCGTCCTGCGAGAGCCAGCGGAACGAAACGATTTTGTAGCGGCGACCGAAGAGTTTGTTCACGGAAGAGAGCTTGTCGTTGCGTTCCCGCTTTTCCAAAACGTATTTGCTGCTGCGTCCCGATACCTCGTCGTCCTGGTTGCTCCGGTAGTTTTCGCGGAACTTCACGACGTCGAGCACTTCGTCTTCGTTTTCGTCGTCGTATTGCGGATCGAAAAATTCCGGCGTGCGCTGGACGACGGCTTCGCACCACGCGCGCGCCTGCGGCGTTCCCGAAACGCCGAAAACGTCGCCGTAAGCGCGGATCGTGAACGTGTCCGAACGCGCCGAAAGCGACGGTGCCGTCGCCGAAAGAATGTCGCCCTGCGAAACGTAGCCCGGAACGCCCGCCTTTGTCAGTTGCGCGCCCGTTGGCGAAAGGTTCGGATAGCGCGACGAATTTGAATTCGACGGACTTTTGTCGTTGAATTTGCTCACGCGGCTTTTGTTGATGCCGGACGCGTCGATCGCCGCCTGCAACGCTCCCGCCTTGCCGTTCGTTCCCGTCGTCAGACGACGGTTCACGAAATCGCCGAGCGACATGAACGGTCCGCGGGAACGCACCTGCTCGACGATTGCTTCCGCGAGCTTGTCGAGCTCGCTGTTGCTCAGCTCGCAATACCAGCGCCAGCCGTTCCCGTCGTCGCCTTTGCTGTCGCTCACGGTGCCGAAGCCGCCGAGTTTTTTTCCAATGATCGAGACGAAGCGCGCGAGCGGCGTCGAGGAAACGTCCTTCCACGCGCCGTCGATTTTCAGCATTTTTCCCTGCAAGCCGGAAAGCACAGCTTTCCACGCCTCCTTGCTCGTCGAGTTCACGTTGAACGTCCCGTCGAACACCAAATCGCGCGCGACTTTTTCGGGATCGTAAAAATCTTTTTTCACGTCAGATTCCTTGCGGTCGCCGAAGTCGCGGATCAGCGAAATGCGCTTGTTCGGGAACGGGTTTTCCGTCTCGTCCGTCGAAAATACTTTCGTGACGAACGTATCGATGTCCTTGGTCTGCGCGCTGTTGGCGTCGCCGACGTTGATTCCCGAGAAGAAATAGCTGTCGAAAAGTTCGAGATTCGCCGCAAACGGCGTGTCCCCGCGCGGCTGCGGAGACTGCGCGCTGGCGTAGCGCGCGTTCCCGTTGCCCATATAGCCGGTTGCCGGCCAGACGAGTACCTGATCAAGCTCCGAAGTTTTAAAGCCGAGGTTTGAATACGAATTTCCGATGACGTAGCTCGGTTCCATGTCCAGCACGGAGCATTCCACGTGCTGGAGTTGTCCGAGCGAGACGAGCGGTGCCGTCGGAATTTCAAACAAAACGACATTCGTCTCGCCCGAGGTGTCCGAATTGTCGCCCCAATACCCGCGTTCGTTCGTGTTCGAGACGGGATTGATTCCCTGATCGCTGAGCAACTTTTTTTTCCAGCCGATGCCGACGTTCCGATCTTCGATGTCGCCGTCCCACGTGACCGGAGTAACGACCCACGGGCGCGCGTTGGAAACGAACGGCGCGGCGAACGCGGCGAATTCTTTCGAGAATTCCGTGTCCAGCACCCCGCAATTCTGCACGTCGATATAGGCGACGTATTGCTTTTCGGGAGCGTCCACGCCGCTTTCCGGTGTCTGCGACAAAGAATTGCTGACGAGAGCCTCCGTCTTGTCTTTCGGTAAATAACGGCGGAAGGCGATCACCTGCGCCAAGTCGTAGTCCGAATTGTCCGCGACGTCCCCGAGAGTCGTGTTCACATTTCCCCAGCTCCGCGTCATTCCTTTCTCCGTTTTGAGGTTCGCTCCGTTGCAGCTTTCTGGGTAATAAAGATGAAACGCCAGAAGATCTAAGTCGTTTTGATAGGAGGTCCTGGAGTCGGTCGGATCCGGAATCGGTTCGATTTCAACGTGGAACTGAGGTCCGGTGCCGTCGCCCGCCGACGTCTCGTTCGCGAGTTGCGTCAGATTTATCTTGGAAAGTTTCCGCGCCATGTTGCTCCTTTCCTCAAATTGAAATCCGCAGAGGCTACCGACGGTACTCTGGAGTCCCATGGAATTGATGTCCGTCGAGATTCCGACCGAAGCCGGGAACATGACCTTGACCTCGCCGGGCAGCATCCGGATTGTTCCGTTCGGCATCTGCGACAGCGACGTCGTTCCCGCGAAGAGGCGGGAAAACAGGCGCCAGTCCCAAGCGTTCCCGCCGAAGAGATCCGAGCCTGTGAAAGTCAGTTCGGAAGAACCCTGTCCCGGCCAGCTGCGCACCGCACCGTTTTCGTCTGTGTCCTCGCGAACCAATTTGAATTGAAAAGGAAAGAATTTCGTCCACAGCGCGCCGAACCCGAAAAACTCGATCGGCACGTTGTAAGGATTGTGGATCGTGATGATCGGATCGAAACAGATCGCGGCAATGCTTTTGTTGAAGATAATCGAAACTCTGATGACGATGCGGCGCACCACCGGAGAAATCCGCATCGATTGCGGCGCGAGAAGCGTGTATTGCCCGCTGAAAGCATCTCCCGAGCTGGTTCCCGACGGACGACCGTGGGATTGCCCGTTGAACTCCGTCAGCAACGCCGACCAGCGCCCCCAATGCGATCCCGTATGGCGGCAGACGATCGACGAATAATTATATTTTTCGCCGAGCCGACCGTTCGAGCCGTCGCTGGACGAGATTTGGTTCGGAATTCCCGAAACGAACGTATATGGACGGCTCCCGACGGCAATCCACGAATCCGAATGCTGCGGCGTCAAGCCGCGGAATCCGTTCTTTTCGTCTTCCCGCTTGTAAAGGCGATAATAATTGCGCACCAGATCCCATGTCGGTCCGCGAAGATATTTGACTGCGTCTTCGCTCCTTCCGTTGCGGGAACTCTCGCCCGTGCTGATCTCGTAAAGATAGCCGAGACCGTCGCTCGGCTGCTCGGTCCACCAGCTCTCGCGGGAATCGGTTTTGAATTCGCCGAGCAAATTCATGTTGTTTTTCTCGCCGCTTCCGTGGAATTTTTTGATGTCGCGGAAACCCTTCGTCCACTGACCTT
>CAZWIK010000068.1:0-2186 GCA_964633895.1 uncultured Enterobacteriaceae bacterium
CGCGCGGAAAATGCGCCGCGCACGGAGATTTTTTCCGGCGGGAAATGTTTCCGCAGATCGGCGGCGAGCGCGTCGGCGCGTTCGCGGGAACGGTTTGCGAGCGCGAGCGAGGCGCAGTTTTCCGCGAGCGCCGTCGCCGCGACTGCGCGCGCTGCTCCGCCCGCGCCGAGCAGGACGACGCTCGTTCCTGAGAGTTTTCGTCCGAGGCTCATTCCCGCCGCGCGCGCGAAGCCGCGTCCGTCCGTGTTTGCGCCGAGCCAGCCGCCGCGGGCGTCGTCCCGCGAGAGCGTGTTTGCCGCGCCGATGATTTCCACTTCGCGCGAGATTTTTTTCAGAAAAGGCAGGGCGGCGACTTTGTGCGGGATTGTGAGATTCAGCCCGAAGAAATTTTTTTCGAAAAAGAGCGGGAGCGCGGTGTCGAGTTCTTCCGGCGCGATCTCGAAACGGAAATAAGCCTTGCCGGCGAGCGCGGGAACGCGTTCCCGCAGGGCGGCGAATGCGGCGTTGTGCATTTTCGGCGAAAGCGAATGCGCGATCGGCTTTCCGAGCACGGCGAAACTCGGTTCTTCGCGCGGCCAGGCGCGGAGGTCGTTCAGCGAATAAACTTTTTCTGTGTCTGTGCGGAGCATGGGCGAAAGGGCGGGCGGAGGAAAAATCCGCGCCGCGCGATTATCATCGGTCAAGCCGGACGTTTTCGCAACGCCTTATCTCGCGCCCCGCGTTCCCCCGCGTTCCCGCGTTTCCGCCGCGTTCCCGCGCGGGAACGGGCAGAAAACGGTGGACTCGGCTCGGGAATGCGCGTTGAATTTCGGGCAGAATGAAAGTGCTGATCACAGCCGGGGCGACCCGCGAGTTTTTCGATCCCGTGCGGTTCATTTCCAATCCGTCGAGCGGGAAAATGGGCTGCGCGCTCGCCGCCGCCGCGCGGGATCGCGGCTGGGACGTCACGCTCGTGTGCGCGAATCTTTCCGTTCCCGCGCCGAGCGGCGTCAGGCTCGTTCCCGTGACGACGGGCGAGGAAATGCTCCGCGCGGTGCTGGCGGAGTTCCCGCGCTGCGATGCGCTGATAAAGACCGCCGCCGTCTGCGATTTTCGTCCGAAACATTACGAGCCGCACAAGCGCAAGAAAGACGGACGCGGCATGACCGTCGAGTTCGAGCCGGTCGCGGACATTCTCAAGACCGTCGCGGCGGGAAAAACGGCGCGGCAGACGGTTGTCGGATTCGCGGCGGAGACGCGGGACGTCGAGGCGTATGCGAGGAAGAAGCTCGTCGAAAAAAATCTCGACCTGATCGCGGCGAATCTCGTCGGGCGCGGGACGGGAGCGTTCGGCGCGGACGACAACACGCTCGTTCTGCTCGGGCGCGACGGTTCCCGCAAGGTTTTCGGTCCGGCGGCGAAAACGGAAATCGGGCGGGAACTCGTCGCCGAAATCGAGCGTTTTCATTCCGAAAAAATCCACTAACATTCTGGTTCCATGAATCCCCGATTTTTGTTTTTCGCCGCGCTGTCGTGCTGTGCATGCGTTCCCGCCTCGAAAGCCGTTCCCGCCGCGCAGTCCGCCGCCGGAGAAATCGTTCCCGCCGCCGGCGAATACGTCGTGCTCATGTCCGAAGCGACGGCGAAGAAAAAAGACTGGGAAGCCGCTGCCGACAAATTTCTGCGGCGCTACAAGGGCGTTCGCGTGCTGTGGACGGGCGGCGACGTCGAGACCGCGCGCGACGCGCTGAAAAAAGCGAATCCGCGCTACGTCGCCGTCATCGCCGCGCCGGAGGAAATTGACCGCATTTTCGTCTCGAAGCTCCATCGCCTTTCTCGCGAGATGAACGACGACATCTACGGCGATTTTCTCTGGGGAATCGTCACGGGAAAAGACGGCGCGACGGCGGCGACGTTGCTCGCGAAAGACCAGCCGCTCATTCTCGACCGTGCGATCGGGACGACGAATTTCAATCAGCAGCGCTTCAAAAAAAGTTTTTTCATCACGGATTGGCGCGCGCGGGAATTCGTGGAGACGAAGGATGGCGTTTCTTCCGAAAGGCAGAGCGTTCCCGCGGGAACGGAAATGATAGATCTCTTCGCCGAACGCTGGCAGGAGGTTCGCCCGCAGTTCGTCATTTCTTCCTCTCACGCGACGCAATTCAATCTTGAAATGCCGTTCGGCGAGGGCGCGCTCGTGTCGGGCG
>CAZWIK010000068.1:2286-3895 GCA_964633895.1 uncultured Enterobacteriaceae bacterium
ACGTGAAGCAGCTCGTCGGCTACACCGCGCCGAGCTGGTTCGGGAAGGGCGGCTGGGGAACGTCCGAAAAATTTTTCGGCGGGCATCAGACGACGAGCGTCGGGCAGGCGTGGTTTTTCAACAATCAGCTCATCATCGATGCGCTTCCCGCGGCAATGGCGAAATTTTCGCTCGAACTCAAAGCCGACGGAATGGAGCCGGTTTACCTTCCGCAGATCGTCGACATCTTGCGGATGGCGGGCGTGAATCTGCCGCCGTCGCAGGCGCGGAACGAACTTATCGGCTACTTCCACGACCGCGACGTCGTCGCCTTTTACGGCGATCCGCTTTACCGCGTGCGCTTCAATCCCGCCGCGAAGGACGCGCCGCCGTGGAGCTGCCTGGCGACGGAAAAGGACGGGCGAAACCTTTTCACGATAAAATCCGCGCGCGGGAACGCCGTCAAAGGCGATTTCTGTCTGTGGTTTCCGCGACGCCGCGATGCGGGAAAGCCGCTGAAAATCAGCAGAAAAAATCTCAAACCGACGATTTTGACGGAAAATTTCGTCATTTTCAAAGACCTTGAACTCGCGGCGGGCGAAACGCTGAGGCTCAGCGTTCCCGTCGTTTTCGCAAAAAAATGAATTTTGCCGAACTCTGGCAGATTTTGCTCGCGGTGGTCGGGCTTTGCGTCGCGCTCGCGCAACTCCGCGCGTTGCGCGGCGGTGCGGGCTTCGCGGGCGTTCCCGCGTGGACCTGCGCCGCGGGAAAGTTCGCGGGCTTCGTCGGCGTTTCGTTTTTCTGTCTGGGCGTCGCGGGAACGCTTTGCGCGGCGGTCGCGCGGACGATTTTTCCGGAAACGGATTTCGGCGCGCATCTGCTGTATCTCGTTCCCGCGACGCAGGTGCTTGCGCTCGGCTCGCTGCTCGCGGCGCGGAAAATTCTTTCCTCGCTTTTCCCGCCGCATCTGAACGCGGAAAAAGCGTCGCTCCCGCGCGGCTGGCTTTCGCCGAAAAACCGTTTCGGCGTTCCCGCGTTTTTCGCGGTCGGGATTTTCGCCGTGTCCGCGTCCGCGCTCTGCGTCGGGCTGCTGCTCGCGTTTTTTCCCGAAAGTGTCCGCGCAATTTTCGAGGAAAACCAGCGGCTCGTTTGGGAGCTGAAATCGTCGGAAGACGCGCTCGTTGCGGCGTTGAGCGTTCCCGCGATCGTCGTGCTCACGCCGATTTTGGAAGAATTGATTTTCCGCAACGGGCTTTATCTTTTTTTCAAAAGCAAAATGTCCGCCGTTCCCGCCGCCATTTTTTCGAGCGTCATTTTCGCGTTGCTGCACGACGCGCCCGTGTCCTATCTGCCGCTGACGTTGCTGGGCTGCGTTCTCTGTCTCGCGTATGAAAAGACGGGACGCCTCGCCGCGCCGATCGCGGTTCACGCGCTCTTCAACGCGAATTCGCTTTTCTGCCTCTTTCTCTCCCGCTGATTTTTCCGCGCGCGGCGCGGCGAAAGCCGCTTTTTTTTGCGCGTTTTTTTTGGAAAAACCCCGCCGCTCTCGCGGGAACGCTGGGGCGGCGAAAGCCGTTTTTTTTGTGTTTTTTCAAAAAGTCTCGCGCTCGCGGGAGCGATTAAACTTTTA
>CAZWIK010000069.1:0-1383 GCA_964633895.1 uncultured Enterobacteriaceae bacterium
AAAGCTCTTCGGCGAATTTTTCTCCGATGCCTTCGACGGCGCAAAGCTCTTCGCGCGAAGCGGTCTTGAGGCGCGGAATCGTGCGGAAGCGCGCGAGCAGCGCGGCTTTGCGGCGTTCGCCCAGACCGGGCATTTCGTCGAGCACGGATTCGCGGATTTTTTTCGAGCGCAAATCGGCGTTGTAGGTATTGGCGAAGCGGTGCGCCTCGTCGCGCAGACGTTGCACGAGGCGCAGCGCGGGGCTGTCGTCCGGCATTTTCAGCGGTTCGCGTCCGTCGTGAAAAATGACGCATTCCTCCCGCTTTGCCATGCCGACGAGCATGGGCGGCTCGATTCCGATTTCGGAAAACGCCTCGAGTGCGGAATGCACTTGCCCGATTCCGCCGTCGATGACGATGAGGTCGGGCATCGGACGGCGTTCCCGATGCAGACGCGAGTAGCGGCGGAAAATCGTTTCGTGCATCGAGCGGAAATCGTCGTTTCCGACGTAGCCTTTGATGCGGAAGCGGCGGTATTCGCTTTTGTCGGGAACGCCGTCGCGGAAACGCACGCAGGAAGAGACGACGAACGTTCCCGAAATGTGCGAAATGTCGAAACATTCCATCGTGCGCGGGAGCGTCTTCATCGAAAGCATTTCGCCGAGCAGGCGCACGGCTTCGTCCGGCGTCGTCGGATCGCGCAACGGATTTCCCCGTGCGAAACGGCGGGATTTTTCCAGCGTGGCTTCGATCGCGGCGGCTTGGTCGCGGAGCGCGGCGGCGCGTTCGTAATCGCGGTTCGCCGCCGCCGTCGCCATTTCTTCCCGCAGGCGCGCGGCTTCGTCGCGGTCGCGTCCTTCGAGAAATTCGCATGCGGCGTCGACGCGGAAACGGTATTCTTCCGCGGAAACTTCGTTGGCGAAGCCGTAAATTTCCGCGCGCGCGTCGTTGTAGAGCCGCCAGCGTCCGTCGTCGAGCCTTTGCGGATGCGTGTCGCCGAGCAGAACGCCGAATTTTTTGCGGAGCTGCGCGAGCGTCCGCCGCACGCCCGTCGTGTGCGGGAACGGTCCGAAGTAGCGCGCCTTGTCGGTCGTGCGCACGCGGACGAGGCGGAACGCGGGAAGCTCCGCCGCGGGATCGACGCGGATTTGAATGAACTGCTTGTCGTCGGTGAAAAGCGTGTTGTATTTCGGCATCAGCTCTTTGATGAGCCTGCCCTCGAGCAGAAGCGCCTCCGTTTCCGAGCGCACGACGCGGAAATCGAAATCCGCGATCAGCTCGACGAGCATTTTGATCTTCGGGCTGAGCATCGGGCGGCGCCCAGGCTGAAAATACGAGGAAACGCGGTTTTTCAGATTTTTCGCCTTGCCGACGTAAATGATCGTGCCGAGCCGGTCCTTCATCA
>CAZWIK010000069.1:1483-3852 GCA_964633895.1 uncultured Enterobacteriaceae bacterium
GAAAATTTTCCGCGCGCGTCAGATTTTTTCCGGAAAATTTTCCGCGACCGCGCGGGCGACGGGCTTATCGGCTTCCGCCCAGTCGAGCGCGGAAAGCTCTTCGGGCGGGAGCCAGCGGGCGTCGGCGTGTTCCCGCAGGACGAACGCGGCGCCGGCGTCCGCGGGAACGCAACGGAACGCCGTCAGCACGATTCCGAAGGTTTCGTTCGGATAGCGGTGGCGCACGGCGGCGATTTTTTCCCCGACGACGACGCGCAGATCCATTTCTTCGCGCAGTTCCCGCGCGAGCGCGTTTTCGGGCGTTTCTCCGCGTTCGACTTTTCCGCCGGGGAATTCCCATTTTCGCGCGACGTCGGGATTCTTCGCGTTCCCGCGTCGGGCGCAGAGGATTTTTCCGTCTTCCCGCACGACGACCGCCGCCGCGACATGAATTTCTTTCGACATTGCTGTTTTTTTTCGTTTTGCGGAAACATTCTTTTTTTGCGGGAAAAGTCAAGCTTCGTTTCGTAGAAAAAACTTACGAAAGCGATGGTCGCATTTCGCGGCGGCGTCCGTTCCCGCCTCGCGGACGCGCGGCGAAAGCCGTTTTTTTTCGGAAACGCCTCAATTGCGCGGCGACGAAAAGACCTCGCGGGAACGCGTTCCCGCGCTTTTTTTGTCTTTAACATCAGAAATTTAGTTCTTAAAATCCGCTCCGCTATGGCAAATCCTCCTCCTTTCAAATATCAGCCTCCGTTCCCGCTCGGCGAGGACAAGACCGAGTATTATCTGCTCACGAAAGATTTCGTTTCCGTGAGCGAATTCGAGGGCGTTCCCGTGCTCAAAGTCGCGAAGGAAGGTTTGACGGCGATGGCGAACGCGGCTTTCCGCGACGTTTCGTTCATGCTGCGCCGTGCGCACAACGAGCAGGTCGCGAAAATTCTCCGCGATCCCGAAGCGAGCGAGAACGACAAATACGTCGCACTCACGTTTCTGCGCAACGCGGAAGTCGCCTGCAAAGGCAAGCTGCCGCTTTGTCAGGACACGGGAACGGCGATCGTTCACGGCGAAAAAGGACAGCAGGTCTGGACCGGCTTCTGCGACGAGGAAGCGCTCGCGCTCGGCGTCTACAAGACTTACACCGAGGAAAATCTGCGCTATTCACAGAACGCGCCGCTGAACATGTATGACGAGGTGAACACCAAGTGCAATCTTCCCGCGCAGATCGACATCGAGGCGACGGAGGGCATGGAATACAAATTTCTCTGTGTGACGAAGGGCGGCGGGAGCGCAAACAAAACGTATCTTTATCAGGAGA
Organism: uncultured Enterobacteriaceae bacterium; assembly: GCA_964633895.1. Taxonomy (GTDB): domain Bacteria; phylum Verrucomicrobiota; class Verrucomicrobiia; order Opitutales; family UBA953; genus Spyradosoma. Next base: position 2,781 of record CAZWIK010000069.1, read on the forward strand.
CCAAAGCGCTCCTGAACCCGAAGACGCTCGTGCCGTTTCTCGTCGAAAAAATGAAGACGCTCGGCACGGCGGCGTGCCCGCCTTACCACGTGGCGTTCTGCATCGGCGGCACTTCCGCAGAAAAAAATCTGCTCACGGTCAAGCTCGCCTCGACGCATTATTACGACGAGTTGCCGACGAGCGGGAACGAATACGGGCGCGCGTTCCGCGACGTCGAACTCGAAAAGCAGGTGCTCGAAGAAGCGCATAAAATCGGGCTCGGCGCACAGTTCGGCGGCAAATATCTCGCACACGACGTCCGCATCGTCCGCCTGCCGCGCCACGGCGCGAGCTGTCCGGTCGGCATGGGCGTCTCGTGTTCCGCCGACCGCAACATCAAATGCAAAATCAACAAGGATGGCATCTGGATCGAAAAGCTCGACGATAATCCCGGCTCGCTCATTCCCGCGGAACTGCGCGAAGCGGGCGAGGGCGACGCGGTGAAAATCGATCTGAACCGCCCGATGCCGGAAATTTTGAAGGAGCTTTCGAAATATCCCGTCGCGACGCGCCTTTCACTCACGGGAACGATCATCGTCGGGCGCGACATCGCCCACGCGAAGCTCAAAGAACGGCTCGACCGCGGCGAAGCGCTCCCGCAATACATCAAGGATCACCCGATTTATTACGCCGGTCCCGCGAAGACTCCGGCGGGAATGGCGTGCGGCTCGATGGGACCGACGACCGCCGGGCGCATGGACTCTTACGTCGATCTATTCCAGTCGAACGGCGGCTCGCTGATCATGCTCGCCAAGGGCAACCGAAGCCAGCAGGTTACGGACGCGTGCAAAAAGCACGGCGGCTTCTATCTCGGTTCGATCGGCGGTCCCGCGGCGATTCTCGCGCAGAACAACATCAAGTCGATCGAGTGCGTCGAATATCCCGAACTCGGCATGGAAGCGATCTGGAAAATCGAAGTCAAAGATTTTCCCGCCTTCATTCTCGTGGACGACAAGGGCAACGATTTCTTCAAAAAAATTCAGACCGGCTGCGCGTCCTGCGGTCACTGATTTTTTTTCTCGCAGAAATTTTT
>CAZWIK010000070.1:0-3483 GCA_964633895.1 uncultured Enterobacteriaceae bacterium
CGCGGCTTCGATTTTCGTCCGAAAAAATATTGACGACCTGCGCGGGAATCTCAATGATTACCGGAACGGTAGTTTATCAAACGCTCCCGAACGAAAACAATACAGTACAAGACAGAAGCATGAGCATCAAAACATCTGTTCCGGGTTATCCGAGAATCGGCAGTCAACGTGAACTGAAATTCGCCAGCGAGAAATATTTCCGCGGCGACATTTCCGTAGCCGCGCTTAAAGACGTCGCGAAGTCGCTCCGCGCGGAAAACCGCCGAATGCAGCTTTCTTCCGGGCTGGATTTCATTCCCTCCAACGATTTTTCGTTTTACGACGCCGTGCTGGACGCCGCGTTCGCGCTCGACATCGTTCCCGCGCGCTACCGCGCCCTCGGCGTTTCGCCGCTCGACACTTATTTTGCGATGGCGCGCGGCTATCAGGGTGAAAAAGGCAACGTCAAGGCGCTCGCGATGAAGAAATGGTTCAACACGAACTATCACTACATCGTTCCCGAAATCGACGACGACACGCGGATTCGCCTCGTCGGAGAAAAAGCGTTCGCTGAATTCGAGGAAGCGCGCCGCGACGGCGCGGAAACGAAACCCGTTTTCACGGGAGCGTTCACGCTGCTGAAGCTCGCCCGCTTCACGGGAACGAAGACGGCGGAAGATTTCGTCGGGCAGACGATCGCCGCGTATTCGGAATTCCTTTCCCGCTTCGACGCCGCCGGCGCGGCGTGGGTGCAGTTCGACGAACCCGCGCTCGTGCGCGATCTGACGGCGGCGGACATCGCGCTTTTCACGAAGCTCTACAAAGGCATTCTCGCGGCGCGCGGGAACGTGAACGTGCTTCTCCAGACGTATTTTGGCGACATCCGCGACTGCTACGAAGACGTCGTTTCTCTCGATTTTTCCGGCATCGGGCTGGATTTCGTCGAAGGCAAAAAATCGCTCGAACTCGTCGAAAAATACGGTTTCCCTGCGGACAAAACGCTGTTCGCCGGGCTCGTGAACGGCAAAAACATCTGGCGCAACGACTACGCGAAAACGCTCGCGCTCGCGGGAACGCTCCGCAAACGCGCCGCGAAGCTGGCGATCGGCGCGTCCTGCTCGCTTCTGCACGTGCCTTACACGCTGAAAAACGAAACCAAACTTTCCGCGTCCTGCAAAAAGCATTTCGCATTCGCGGAAGAAAAGCTCGCGGAACTCGCGGATCTGAAAAAAATTCTCTTATCGGACGTTCCCGCGCAGCAGCCGGAATTTCTCGAAAACGCGAAGATTTTTACGTTCCGCGAAAACAGCGTCGACGAAAAAGTCCGCGCGCGCGTCGCGGCGATCAAGCCGGAAGATTTCGTCCGCAAGCCCGATTTCTTCGAACGCGAAAAAATTCAGAAAAAAGAATTCGCGCTGCCGTTGTTCCCGACGACGACGATCGGCTCGTTTCCGCAGACGCTCGACGTCCGCGAAAACCGCAAAGCCTACAAGAAAGGCGCAATTTCACTCGAAGAATACAAGGCGTTCAACCGGAAAAAAATCGCCGAGTGCATCGCGTTGCAGGAAGAAATCGGGCTGGACGTTCCCGTTCACGGCGAATTTGAGCGCAACGACATGGTCGAATACTTCGGCGAACAGCTCAAAGGCTGCCTGTTCACGGAAAAGGCGTGGGTGCAGTCCTACGGCACGCGGTGCGTCAAGCCGCCGATCATCTGGGGTGACATTTCGCGGGAACGCCCGATGACCGTCGAATGGAGCGTCTACGCGCAGAGCCTCACGAAAAAGCCGGTCAAGGGAATGCTCACCGGTCCTGTGACGATTCTGAACTGGTCGTTCCCGCGCGAAGACATTTCGCTCAAAGAAAGCACGCTACAGCTCGCGCTGGCGATCCGCGACGAAGTGCTCGACCTTGAAGCCAACGGAATCCGCATCATTCAGGTCGACGAAGCCGCGCTCCGCGAAAAGCTCCCGTTGCGCAAATCCGACTGGGAAAGCGATTACCTGAGTTGGGCGATTCCCGCGTTCCGCCTCGTGCACAGCGGCGTGAAGCCGCAGACGCAGATTCACACGCATATGTGTTACAGCGAGTTCACGGACATTATCCCCGCGATCGACAGCATGGACGCAGACGTGATCACGTTCGAAGCCTCGCGCTCCGATCTCGCGATTCTCGACGCGCTCAAAGCCAACAATTTCCGCACGGAAGTCGGTCCCGGCGTTTACGACATTCATTCGCCGCGCATTCCTTCCGTCGAAGAAATCCTCGCCGCGTTGCGGAAAATGCTCGCCAAAATTCCGGCGGAAAAACTCTGGGTCAATCCGGACTGCGGACTGAAGACGCGCGGGATCGCGGAAACGAAACCGAGCCTCGAAAATCTGACGGCGGCGGCAAAACAGCTTAGAAATGAAAATATCTGAGCTTTTCAGTCGGAAAACGGTTTTTTCCCTCGAAGTGTTCCCGCCGAAGCGCACGGCGGCTGTCGCCTCCGTTTACGCTACGCTGCGGGAACTCGGAAAACTGCATCCGGATTTCGTCAGCGTAACCTACGGCGCGGGCGGGAGCGAAAACAGCCGAGCGACGTTCGAAATCGCCGTCGCGATCAAACGGTTTTACCTGACGGAAAGCGTCGCGCACCTGCCCTGCATCGGACTGAGAACGTCGGAAGTCGAAGCCCTGCTCGACGCGCTCAAAGCACTGGGCATCGAGAACGTTCTCGCACTGCGCGGCGATCCGCCCAAAGACGGAAATTTCGTCAAAGGCGACTTCGAGCACGCGAGCGACCTCATTCGTTTCATCAAAAAGCGCGGCGATTTCGACATCGCCGCCGCCTGCCACCCCGAAGGACATTTCGAGGCGGAATCGCCCGAAGCGGACGTCCGCAACTTGAAGACAAAAGTCGACGCGGGAACGGATCATCTGATTTCGCAACTGTTTTTCGACAACGATTATTTTTACCGTTTTCTCGAACGTTGCCGCCGCGAAGGAATCGCCGTGCCGATTGAAGCCGGAATCATGCCCGTCATCAACGGACACCAGATTCGACGCATGACCTCGCTCTGCGGCGCGACGCTCCCGCCAAAGTTTCTCGCGGCGATGGAACGCTTCGAAAACAATCCGGAAGCGATGCGCGACGCGGGAATCGCCTACGCCGTCGATCAGATCGCAGACCTGATCTCGCACGGCGTGGACGGCATTCACCTTTACACGATGAACACGCCCGACGTCGCTTCGAAAATTTACGATTCCGTCCGCTCGCTGTTGAACGCGGGCTGAACCGCGCGGGAACGCGTTTTTTGCGCGAAGCCGAAATTCTCGAAAAAAATCCTTCCGCGTTGCGCAGAAAAAAAAAGCACGGGACACGTTCCCGCGCTTTTTTTTGCGTATTTTCAAAAGGTCTCGTCGCGCGCTCCGCAATTCATTTCGCGCGTTCCCGCACAGCCCTTTCCCGCGGGAACGGAAAAAAAACGCTTGCGGCGCGTTTTTTTTTTGCAAAATGGGATT
>CAZWIK010000071.1:0-2743 GCA_964633895.1 uncultured Enterobacteriaceae bacterium
GAACGTTCCCGTGTTTATCGCATCGCGAGCGTCATTTTGTTGGCGGTGATGACGCCGTAATTGATCGTGCCGAGCCAGCCGGACATGATGATGCCGACCGAGCCCGCGTGGTAGAGCCCGCGCACTTTTTCCGGCAGTGCCATCGAAACTTTCAGGCCTTCGAACTTCGTGCCGAAAGACGAGCCGTCGCGGTGGCGAACGTAGCGCTTGACGGTTCGCGGCGTGGCGGCTTCGACCCAATCGACCTTCGCGCGGATGTCGGGAACGTATTTCTCGAGTCCGGCGAAAGATTCCTCGATGATGCGCGCTTTTTCCGCCGCGTATTGCGCATCGGAAAGATTTTCCCAGCTCGAAAATTTCTGGTTGATCGACGTCACGATCGCATAGTGCGGCGTTTTCCGCTGCGGGCGCGTGTCCGGATAATAAACCGAATAGGTGCGCGACGTCGTGTGCAGATCGACGAGTTCCTCGCTCGAAAATTTCGGCGCGGCGGACGTGAAGACGAGATCGCCGATGCGCGGGATCGAATCGCCCTCGCGAATGCCCATGTAAACTTGGCAGGACGATGTGTTCACGCGCACGGACTCGCTTTCCGCGAGAAAATCTGCGGGAACGGCGTCCGCGTCGAGCAGCGTTTCCACGGTGTCGCGGATGTTTGCGTTCGAAAGCACGGATTTGCAGGCGATTTCCGCCGTTTCGCCGAAGCGCATATCGCGCACGCGCACGCCGCGCACGACGGGAACGCCGCCGTCGGAGCCGGTCTCCGTCAGAATTTTTTCGGCGAGACAGCTGCGGCGAATGTCGACGCCGTTTTTTTTCAGCTCGGCCGTCATTTTTCGAATCAGCAGATCCGTGCCGCCTTGAAAAATGTAAACGCCGCGGCTCATGAAGTTCGAAAAGACGATCCCGTAGGTGATCGCGGGTTCGTCCAGCGTGGAGCCGTTCGCGTAAGCGATCGGTTCGAGCAGTAGCCGCCACACGTCTGTGCGCCCGGGAAAAAATTCCTCGAACAGTTCCCGCGTCGTCCGCGTGTCCCGATCGTAATAATTCATCTGCGCGAGGCGTTCGAAAAATCCGAGAACGCGCGCCGCGGGAACGCCGAATTTTTCGATGAGAATGCGCGTGAAATCCTCGCGGTCGAACGTCGTGCGGATGTCGAATTCCGGATTGATAAAACGAATGTCCTTGAGCTGGCGAATGGAGTCCGCGATTTCTTTCGTCCAGTATTTCCGGCAGGATTTGATCATGCCGTGCGGGAATCCGTGCAGCGAAACGTCGAAAATGTGTCCGCCCGGGCGACAGAAATACGTCGCGAGACCGCCGAGCTGGTAATGGTGTTCCAGCAACAGGACGGAATGCCCGGCTTTGGCGAGGCAATTCGCTCCCGTCAGTCCGGCAAGACCGCTGCCGATGACGACGGCGTCGTAAAATTTTCTGATTCCGAAAAGCGGGTTTCTTTCGTCCATGTCCTTGCTGATTTTTAAAAGGGAAAGCATCATGCCGTGCGAGAGAGAGAATAGCAATAATAGACAAAACGAATTATACGAAACGGGAGGGAGATCATGGCCCTGCACGGGAACGGTTATCTGGACGCGGCGCGTTCCTGCGCGGCGAAAGCCGTTTTTTCTTTTTTTTTCGCGCAAAAAAAGCGTTCCCGCGAAAAAAAAAGCTTATGAGCTTAACAGCTTAAAAGTTTAATCGCTCCGCGAGCGCGAGACCTTTTGAAAAAAATGCAAAAAAAGCGTTCCCGCGCGGTGAATCGGCGGGAACGCTCAAAAAGAACACGCGGACGCGGTTTATTTTTTCAGCGAATCCGCGGGAACGAAATCGATGCTTTTGATTTCGATGCGCTTAGTCGGCTTGCTTTTTTCGCGTCCGGAAGAAACGCAGGGCGTCGTCGCGATTTTTTCGAGCACGTCGTCGCCTTTGACGACTTTGCCGAACGCCGTGTATTGCCCGTCGAGAAAACGCGCGTCGCCGTGGCAGATGAAAAATTGGCTTCCCGCGCTGTCCGGATGTGCCGCGCGCGCCATCGAAAGCACGCCGCGCACGTGCGGGCGGCTGTTAAACTCCGCCTTGACGTTGTAGCCGGGACCGCCCGTGCCCCACTCGGCTTCGAGCGCGGGATCCTTGGTTTTCGGGTCGCCGCCCTGAATCATGAACCCGCGAATGATGCGGTGAAAACACGTGCCGTTGTAAAAACCGCTTTTTGCGAGTTTTTTGAAATTTTCAACGGTAGCGGGAGCAACGTCCGGCCAAAATTCGACGGCGAGCGCGCCCTCCGTCGTGTTGATCACTGCGACTTCTGTTATGTTCTTGTTCATTTGCTGTTGGTTTTCTTGATTAGAAGAAACTTTCGATTCCTGAAAAAAATGACACGCCGCGACGAGTACGACGACGAGCGCGCCCGCGGAAAGCGTTCTCAAACTTCTGAAAAAAGACATGCCGCGAAAATTAACGGTTCGTTCCCGCGCGGGCAAATTCATTTTGAAACGCGCGTTCCCGCGGGATCGCCGAAATCGAAAATACGCTTGCCGATTTTCAGCGCGGAAAGTTAAATTCTGGCGAAGCAATGAAAGACTCCGCCCGGCGTGGTATCAGCTACCCCATAAAAGCGAAAACACAAACGAAATAATGAGGTGAAAGACTGTGGCACTTTTACAGGATTTAATAAAACAAATAGATGACGAGACGCTGCGCCAGCGGATCATGGCGGAGGTTGGCAAGCTCTCAAAACAGAAAA
>CAZWIK010000072.1:0-2732 GCA_964633895.1 uncultured Enterobacteriaceae bacterium
ACGGGAACGGCGTTTCGGAAAAAATCTTTTCGCGCGGGCTTTGCCTGCCGTCCGGTTCGTCGCTTTCCGACGAGGACATCGCCCGCGTCGTCGCGGTCATCAAAAAAGCGTGAGCGCCGCCATGTTTTTTCTCTACGGAACCGGCGGGCACGCGAAGGTTGTTTTCGACATTCTGCGCTCGCAGAGCGTCAAGGTCGATTGCGCCTGCGACGACTGCGCCGCGTCCGAGGAATTTTGCGGCGTTCCTGTGATCCGCGGCGACGACGCTCCGGCGGGAACGGCAATTGTCTCCGTCGGAAAAAATGAGGCGCGGCGGAATATCGTCGAAAAACTGCGCGCCCGCGGGAACGTCGCGTTCGCCGCGGCGGCGGTTCACGCGTCCGCGGCGGTTTCTCCGGACGCGGAAATCGGTTTGGGAACGGTCGTCATGCCGGGCGCGCTCGTCAACGCGGGAACGCGGATCGGCGAGCACGTTATCGTCAACACGGGCGCGAGCGTCGATCACGATTGCCGCATCGGCGATTTCGCGCATATTTCCCCGCACGCGACGCTTTGCGGAAATGTTTCCGTCGGCGCCGGCACGTGGATCGGCGCGGGAACGGTCGTCATTCAAGGCGTGTCCGTCGGGAAAAACTGCCTCGTCGGCGCCGGCTCCGTCGTCGCAAAAGACATTCCCGACAATTCTTTCGCTTGCGGAAACCGTTGCAAAATCCTTAAAACGAGAAATACCCCCCCCCCAGTCCTGATTGAGTTTTTCGCGGCGTTCCCGCCGAAAAATTCCGTCGCGTTCCCGTGCGCGGATTTCCGCGGCGTTCCCGCGTTCGAGGAAAGGAGGGCGGCGTGAAACTTTACCGCGACTGCTTCAAGCGGGTTTTCGACTTTGCGGCGGCGGCGGGAGCGACGCTCGTTTTTTCGCCGATTCTCATCGCCGTTTCCGTCGCGCTGCATTTCGCGAACAAGGGCGCGGGCGTGTTCTTCACGCAGGAGCGCCCGGGCAAAAACGGAAAAATTTTCCGCGTCGTCAAATTCAAGACGATGACGGACGAACGCGGCGCGGACGGCGAGCTGCTCCCGAACGAGCAGCGCATCACGGCGGTCGGGCGTTTTCTGCGCTCGACTTCGCTCGACGAGCTTCCGCAGCTTTTCAACATTTTGCGCGGCGATATGTCGATCGTCGGACCGCGCCCGCTGCGCGTCGAATATCTGCCGCTTTACTCGCGGGAACAGGCGCGGCGGCACGACGTGATGCCCGGCGTTACCGGCTGGGCGCAGACGCACGGTCGCAACGCGATTTCGTGGACGCGGAAATTCGAGCTCGACGTCTGGTATGTGGACAACGTCTCGTTCGCGCTCGACATGAAAATTCTTTTTCTGACCGCGCTGAAAGTGCTGAAGCGCGCCGACATCAACAGCAAAACCAAAGAAATCGGAATCGAATCTTTTAACGGAAAAAACTGATGAAAAGCGTGATCATAGGCGCGGGAACGTATGGCGATGTTTATCTCGCGTATTTGCAGGAGGCGGGCGAGGAAATCGTCGGATTTTTGGACGATTCCGAAACGATGTGCGGAAAAAGCGTCCGCGGCGTTCCCGTGCTCGGCGGCACGGACATGCTCGAGGCACTCGCGGGAACGTGCGGCGTCCGCGCGGTTTATTGTCCGCTCGGAAACAATCGTTTGCGCGTCCGTCTTCTGAAAAAATCGCGCGAGCTCGGCTACGAAACGCCGAATTACATTCACCCGTCCGTCGTCGTTTCGCCGAACGTGAAAATCGGCGAAGGCGTGTATATTCTGCTCGGCACGACGATAATGCCGCACACGCGGATCGAGGATTTCACGATGATTTCGATGGGCGTGCATCTGGCGCACCACGTCGTGCTTTCCGAGGGAACGTTCCTCTCGACCGGCGTGAATTTCGGCGCGTCGATTTTCGCGGGAACGTGCGCTTACGTCGGCATCGGCGCGACGATCATGACGGGCTTGAAGACGATCGGCGAAGACTGCCTCGTCGGCGCGGGAGCGGTCGTCGTTCGCGACGTTCCCGCCGGAGCGGTCGTCGCCGGCGTTCCCGCGAAGATTTTGAAATACAAAGCAGGGTATCCCCCCCCCCATTCTCTGAGTAGTGGAAATTCTTTCGCGTTCCCGCGGGAACGCGGACGGAATCTCGCCTTCCCGCGCTTCTTCCGAAACGAAAGGAGCGCGGCATGAAGCTTCGGCGTCTCGAACCGCGCGATTTGCCGCTACGCGTCGCTTGGCTGAACGACGTGCGGATCAACGCGACGCTGAACATTCAGACGCCCGTCACGGAAGCGGGAACGCGCGCGTGGTTCGAACGCGTCCGCGGGAACGCCTCGCGCGCAGATTTCGCGTTTGAGGACGCGGCGGGGACGGTCGTCGCGATGGGCGGATTCACGGACATCGAGCTTTCCGTGAAAAAGGCGGAGCTCTACGTTTTCGTCGATCCAAATCTGAAAAATCGCGGCTTCGGAACGCAGGCGGTTTCTATGATGTGCGGCTACGGTTTCGAGGCGCTCGGTCTGGAAAAAATTTATCTGAACGCGAACGCGGACAACGTTCCCGCGCGGAAGGTTTATGAAAACTGCAATTTCGTTCTCGAAGGCGTTTTGCGCCGCGAGATCATCAACAACGGAAAATTAAAAGACCGTTGCCGTTACGCGCGGTATAAATACTCCCCCCCCCCAATTCCTGCCTTTCTGCGCGCGGGAACGGGAA
>CAZWIK010000073.1:0-2607 GCA_964633895.1 uncultured Enterobacteriaceae bacterium
TGCTGGAAAAGGCGCGCGCGGACGTCGAAGCGCTCAGCGGACTTTTCACGACGGAGCGCCCGCGCGGCGCGCGTTTCCGCGATTACATGAGCGAGCCGAAATCGCTCGCCGCCTACGGACTTTTTTTCTTCCCGCAGAGCTTCGCCCGCGCCGAGTTCGCACTGCGCCGCCTGCTCGGAATTTACGCGTGGTCGCCGCGTGATTCCGGCGCGGAAGAGCCGCCGCTGCGCGTGCTCGACCTCGGGAGCGGAGCCGCGCCGTGCGGATTCGCCGCCGCGCGCGTCCTGCGGGAACGCTTTCCGCAGCGGAAAATCGTCCTGACCGCGCTCGACCGTTCCCGCGCGGCGTTGGCGGCGGTGCGGGAACTCGCGGGAACGCCCGAAGCGGAAAAACTTTTTTCCGGAAAAATTTCCGTCGAAACGCTGCCCGCGGATTTGAAGACGCTCGTCCCCGCGAAGCTCGCGCTCCCGCCGCAGAATCTGATTCTGCTCGGCTGGAGTCTGAACGAGACCGTTCCCGCCGAGGAAGACGCCGTGCCGTTTCTGAAGTCGCTTGCTCCGCTGCTCGCGGAGGACGGCGCGCTCGTCGCGCTCGAACCCGCGCTAAAAATCACGGCGGAGCGGCTTCAGCGCGCGAGCGATTTTTTCGCGGCGCATTCGGGAACGCCGTTTTTCCGCCTCGCGCCGGAGCTCGGCGCGCATCCGTGTCCGCTTTTGCGCGAAGGCGTTTTCTGGAATCATGAAGTGCGGAAATGGACTCCGCCGCCGACGTTGGAATTTTTGAACCGGACGCTTTTTCGGGAAATCGGCGTGCTGAAATTCGCGTGGTGCGCGCTCGGAAAATCGCCCGCGAAAACATTTGGCGTTCCCGCGGGCGCGGCGGACGTGCTACGCCTCGTTTCGCCGATGGAAACGACGAAGACCTGCCTGCGTTTTGTCGGCGTGAATCCGCGCGGCGATAAAAAAACCGTGGAAATTCCCGCGCGCGGGCTTTCCAAAAGCGAAATCAAAAAAATGGCGGCGGCGTGGGAACGCGGCGACGTCGCGACGCTCGCGGGAACGCTTTCGCCGATCGGCGGAAACGGAAATTTCCGCTTCGCGGGAACGCTCGAAAAAAACTGACCGCGCGTTCCACCCGCTCCCGCGACTGAATTTCCCGCAGAAACGCTTTTTTTGCGGGGCATCGGCGTTCGCGGAGCGATTAAATTTTTTAGGCGACAAAACCCATAGGCTTTTTTTTGCTCCGCCGCTTTTTCGGTTTCGGATTTGTAATCGTCGGCGCTTCATTCATAATCCGCGGCATGGCTTTTGGAGAAAAACCGCCGTTCCCGCGAAAACGCGCGTCGCTGTTCACGCTGGGCTGCCGACTCAATCAATACGAGACGGAAGCGTTGCGCGACCGGCTGGAAGCGCGCGGCTGGGAAGTCGTGCCGTGGGGCGCGGCGGCGGATCTGGCGATCGTCAATTCCTGCACGGTAACGCGGCTCGCCGAGGCGAAATGCCGCCAAATCATCCGCGGTTTCGTGAAGGCAAATCCGCGCGCATTCTGCGCGGTCGTCGGCTGTTATTCGCAGACGGGCGCGGCGGCGCTGGCGCGGATTCCGGGCGTGGATCTGATCGTCGGGAACGGCGCGAAGCTCGACGCGCTCGATTTCGTCGGCGACGGGAAAAAACGCGCGAAGCCGCTCATCGTGAGCGGGCGACTGCCGACGTCGGAATTTTCCGTTCCCGCCGTCCGCACGTCGCCGTTCACGCGCCGCGCGAATCTCAAAGTTCAGGACGGTTGCAACTTCATGTGCAGCTACTGCATCATTCCGCAGGCGCGCGGGCGCGCGCGTTCCCGCGATTTCGCGGATCTCGTCGCCGAGGCGGAAAACCTCGCTTCGCGCGGCGTTCGGGAAATCACACTGACGGGCGTGAACATCGGTACGTATTCAAATTCCGGATATGACATTCTCGGCGTGATCGACGCGGTCGCCGCCGTTCCCGGAATCGCGCGCGTGCGCATCGGCAGCATCGAGCCGAAAACCGTTCCCGCCGGCGTCTTCGACCGCATGAGCGATCCCGCGCACCCGCTGACGCCGTTTCTTCATCTTCCGTTGCAGAGCGGCTGCGAACGCATTCTGCGCGACATGCGCCGCCACTATTCGCTCGCGGAGTATCTCGGCTTCATACGGGAAATCGACGCGCGCGTTCCCGACGTCTGCATCGGCACGGACATCATGATCGGCTTTCCGGGCGAATCCGACGAGGAGTTCGACGAAACCTGCCGCACGTTCACGGAAAATCCGTTCGCCTACGCGCACGTTTTCACGTATTCGGAGCGCGCGGGAACGCCCGCCGCGAGCCGTGAAGACCAGGTTCCCGTTCCCGTGCGGCAGCGGCGTTCGATCGCGCTGCGCGGGCTTTCCGCCGCGAAGCACCGCGGGTTCATGCGTCGATTTCTCGGACGCGACGAGGAAATTCTTTTTGAAAATCCACAGGGCGAAATCTGGCCCGGCTACACGAAAAACTACGTACGGGTGAACGTTCCCGCGAGCGAATTTCCGGGCGAAAATCTCGCCAACGCGCTGCGCGTCGTCCGGCTTTCCGAACTCGCGCCGAGCGG
>CAZWIK010000074.1:0-2367 GCA_964633895.1 uncultured Enterobacteriaceae bacterium
GCCACGGAATGCACGTGGCGATTTGAACAATCCAGAGTCTTTTTTCAAAGAATTTCACCGCGAAAAAGAACGCGGGATAAAAAACGATGATGGCGTTCAAAAACCAGAACGGCGTCGCCAGAAGCCAATCGGTCAAAGAATAAACCGCGAACCCGAGCGCGCCGGTAATCAGGAAAAAGATCCAAACGGCGGGAAAAATTTTCGAGTAGCGGCGCAAAATCCACTCCGCGAAGTTTTTGCGGGAACTCAAATAAAGCGTATAGCCGGACACGAGAAAAAACAGCGCGTTCCCGAGCGCGCCGCCCGTGCTCAACCACGAAAAACCGGCGGGATAGAGCGCGTCGAAATGAGAATTTGTGATGAGAATCGTCGCGAAAAAGCGAATGAGGCTGATGAAGTTCATGGGAAAGACTTAGCTCAGCGTGAAACCTCCGTCGATGACGAGTTGCGTTCCCGTGACCCACGCCGCGGCGTCGGAAAGCAAATAAATCGCGGCGTAGGCGATTTCTTCTGGTCTGCCGTAGCGTTTCAGCGGATAGCGCGCGCGGTCTTCTTCGAGCTGTTCTTCGGACAAGCCGTTGAGCGCGTGAATCGGCGTTTCTATGCCGCCCGGGCAAATGCTGTTCACTCGGATTTTTCGTTGCGCGAGTTCAAGCGCCATCACTTTTGACGCGCCGCATAGCGCGGCTTTTGACGAAGCGTAAGCCGTTTGCCCGACCGCTGCGATGCTCGCGCCGCAAATCGATGCGACGAAGACGACGGAGGCGGCGTCTCGGACGGCGTTTCGCTTCAAAAGTTGCCGCGTCAGCTCCAACGGAACAAGCGTGTTGACGCGCCAAAGTTTTTCGAGATTTTTCGGAGACGAAAAGGCGAAAGGGCGCAACAGCGGAATTCCCGCGCTGTGGACGATGCCGTCGAGCGGTGTGGGAACGGCGGCGAGCAGTTTTTCAACGCCGCTTTCATCGGTCAGATCCGCGGGAACGGCAAAATGTTTTGCCGAGGAAATTTTTTCCGCTTCGGCGAGCGTTCCCGCGAGGCGGGTTTCGTCGCGTCCGGTCAGAATCAGCGAGGCTCCCGCGCGCGCGCATTCGACGGCGCAGGCGCGACCGATTCCGGACGACGCGCCGGTGATCAGCACGGTTTTGTTTTCCAGCGAAAAAGGATTTGCGGTGGACATTTTTTTTTCAGATTAAAAAAATCAAGCGGCGCGGGAACGTTCAGAGTTCGAGCAACGCGGGAACGGAAATCGCGTTCGTTTCAAAAAATGCGCTTCCCAAAGAAAGCCCGACGCCGAATCCGCAGGCGAGGATTTTTCTTGTTGCCCCCCCCCCATTTAGGGCGGCTCGGCATTCGCTGACAAGCGTCAGCGGAATCGACGCCGAAGAGGTGTTCCCGAAATTCCTCAGCGAATACGGCACTTTTTCCGGCGGCAAATCCAGTTTTTTCCGAATCCGTTCGTTTAGGGCGAGGTTCGCCTGGTGAAATGCGAAAATGTCCGGTGAGGCGGCGGGTATTTCGTATTTTTCAAAAAGCGCGCGGATGTTTTTCGGCACGCGCGACTGTGCGAACGCGAAAATGTCCATGCCGTTGAGCGCGGCGTGGCGTCGGGTGAGCGTCGCGCCGGAATCCGTCGTAAATTCGCGGAAACTTTCCGGTGTGCACGGATTTCGATAACCGCCGTCGGGAATGATGATCGCATCGGTGCCGGAGCCGTCCATCTCGAGATTGAAAAACATCGGCGGCGCGTTTTCTGAAAATTCGAGTGCGGTCGCCGTTCCCGCGTCGCCGAAAAGCGGGAACGAGGTTTTGTCGCGGAAATACTGCGTCCGCGTCGTCAAATCTCCGGCGAGCAAAAGCCCTTTCCCGCGCGTTCCCGCGAGCAACGAGGCGAGAACGTTCAGCCCGTAAACCCGGCCGGAGCAACCGAGCGAGACGTCGATCGCCGCGCAACTTCGGGACAAGCCGAGGCGTTCTTGCAGGAGGCACGCCGTCGCGGGAAGGACGTAATCCGGTGTTTGAGAAACAAAAACCAACCAACGGATTTCCGGTTTTTCCCAGCCCAGTTCCGCGAGTAATTTTTCCGCCGCCGCGCGGCACAAATCGGACGTGCAAATTCCGTCGGGCGCGACGCGCTTGCGTTCGATGCCGATTGCGGGAATCATTCCGCGTTTTTCTTCGTCCGAGAGGAGCGGGGAATTTTCGTTGGATTCCTCGTGCGCGGGAACGCAAGCGGAAATGCCGCGCACGGCGATGTTCGAAATTGCTGAAAACGCCATGATGGGGGCGGGAGCGGGGGCGTGCGCGGCGCGCGTTTTTTTTTGAGTTTTGAGAGAAGTTATTGCGCGGCTTCGATCGCCGATGCGAGAT
>CAZWIK010000075.1:0-1916 GCA_964633895.1 uncultured Enterobacteriaceae bacterium
CTTGACGCGGGAACGGGTTTTTGAGAATTTTTTGTTTCCGTTTTTCAGTTTTATGGCAAATACCACCGTCAACAACATCAAGCGTAAAAACATCATCCGCTACAACAACGATCTGTGCCTCGTGCTTGAATGCCAAGTTCGCACGCCGCCGAACAACGCGTCCTACTGCCAGATGGAGCTGCGCTCGCTCTCGTCCGGTCGCGTCATTCCCGTCCGCACGAACATCGGCGCGTCGTTCGACGTTCTCGAAAACAGCATCCGCCAGCTCGAACTGCTTTATCAGGCGGACGGCAACTACGTTTTCTCCGACGCGGAAACGTTCGAGGAATTTCCGATTCCCGCGTCCTCGCTCAAGGATTCCGAAGGTTTTCTGATCGAGGGTCAGACTTACGACATTCTCTTCGTCGAAGAAAAGCCAGTTTCGGTCAATCTTCCCGCGTCCGTCAACGTGAAAGTCGTCGAAGCTCCGCCCGCCGTCAAGGGCGACACGTCCGGCAACGCGCAGAAAGCGGTCAAAATCGAGTCGGGGCTCACGGTCATGGTTCCGCTCTTCATCAAGGAAGGCGAAATCATCCGCATCAGCACGGAAAACAAGGCGTATCTCGGTCGCGCGTAATCGCACGTGCGCGCCTCTCTTCTGCGCAAAAAAGCGTTCCCGCCGCGGGAACGCTTTTTTTTCGTTGCGAAGAGTATCGATTGTGCGATCAGTCCGCGCCGCGGATAATGCCCTCGCGCGTCATTCGCGCCGCGATTTCTTTTGAAAAAATTTCCGCGCCCCAACGATTCAAGTGGTTGATGTCGCCCCGGCAATCGTCGGGAACGGGAAAATCCGCGTAGTCCCAAAATTCGACGTCGGAAAAATTTTCGGCGATCGTCTCATTGAAAAAGTCGACGTCAAAAAATTCGCGGGAACGATAGAGAGGCGGATTCAACAACAGAACCCGCGCGCCGTGTTCCCGCGCGAGGTCGATGATTTTTCGCAGATATTTGAGCTGGAGCGCGTTGCCGGCAGAATCGTCGCCGTGCAAACGCTCCCCTTGGGAAAGTCCGCGCTCCACGGCGACGCTCCGTTCGAGATTTTTTCTTGAAGAAACGAGGTAGGCGCCGAGTTTCGCGAGCAATTTTTCCCGTGGGCGCAAAGCGTTCACGACCAATGCCCGCGGCGCCAAAAACGTAAACTTCGCCAACTTTTTCAACGCGCCGACGTGAGAAAAATAAATGGCTCTTTCATCTTCGCCGTAAATCGGGAACGCGAACGAAACGACATTTTGCAAAGTCCAGTCGGAAAATAAGCGGGCATCGCCGTAGCGCGCGAGGGAATGCGGCGTCGCCGTGACGAAAACGTGCGAAATTTGCGGATTGTCGTCGAGTAGTCGTTTCAATCGGCAATACTGATCGAGATAGGGATCGCCGCTTTTCGCGAAATTATAAGCGCAGGGAATCAGCTCGGGGTTGACGCCGATTTCGATATGCGAGTCCCCGATAAAAACGACGGTTTTGTCTTTCGGAATTTCAAACGAAATCGTCCTCAGACGGACCACCCGTATTCCGTAAGCGCCGCCGAACGCGAGCGCGCAAAGCGCGAAAAACAGCGAAATTTTCAAAAGAAAAATTTTCATGAAAACGAGTCGTTAAAATTGAAAATAGATAAATTGTTCCGCGCCGCCGTCGTATTGCAAAATCACGCAGCCGAGCGCGAAATAAATAAACCAGCGCAGCGCGGCGGAACGCACGGGAACGCGTTCGAGCGCGTGAATGCGGTGGCGCGCGAACCATTCCGCAACAAACATCAGCGCGATGAAAATGTACGGCGCTTTGTGAAGCCCGAGTCCGTGCTGGTGCGAAAGCAGCGTTCCCGAAAAGAGCATTCGGTCAAAAAACGCGAACGCGTCGGAAAGCGTCGGCGCACGGAAAAA
>CAZWIK010000076.1:0-1896 GCA_964633895.1 uncultured Enterobacteriaceae bacterium
CGCTCAGCGCGACGGCGCGGCGGTTCCCGCCGAGAAACGCCGAAAGATCGCCTTCGAACGCGTTCACGTTCGGACCGAGCGGCACGACCCAGTTCGTGTCGAAGGCTTCTTTGATGAAAGCCTGCTCGCGCCCGCCCATGTGTGCCAAGGAAAGCCAGATTTTTTTGTTCATTTTTTTTGAGACTCGGACGCTTTTACACATTTCCCGCCGCGTTTGCAAATCTTTGATTATCAAAACTTTTCAAAGCTGCGCAAACCGCACAAAAAGAAGCATCTTCGCTTTTGTCCGAAAGATTCGCGCGGAATAGATTTTCCCCATCAGATGGACATCATCGACAGCGCGCTTCTGGATTCTCTCGGAGAAAAAGCCTCATCGTCTCCGCGCCTCAGAGCCAACTTCAATTTTCACCGTTCGCCGGACGCTCCCGCGCAGAGACTTCTGAACGCGCTCGAACCGGGAACGCGCGTTCCCGCGCACCGGCATCTTTCGACGGACGAAACCTACGTCGTCCTGCGCGGAAAACTGCGCGTGATTTTTTTCGACGACAACGGGAACGCGACGGAATCGCGGGAACTCTCGCCCGCGGCGGGAACGTTCGGCGTCAACATTTCCGCGGGAACGTGGCACGGGCTGGACGTTCTCGAACGCGGCACCGTCATTTTTGAAACCAAGGACGGTCCCTACACGCCGATCGCGCCGGAAAACACGCTGAATCTCCCGACTCCGCAATGATTTCTCCCCTGCTCTACGCCGTTTTCCTCGTTCCCGCGCTCGTCGCGCTCGAACTGATTTATTTCCGGATCGCCGACCGTTTCGGCATCACGGACAAGCCCAACGCGCGCAGCTCGCACACGGCGCTCACGCGGCGAGGCGGCGGCGTGATTTTCGCGGCGGCGGCGCTGCTCTGGGCGGCGACGCACGGATTCGCGTTTCCGTGGTTTCTCGGCGGACTCGTCTTGATCGCCGGAATAAGCTTCATCGACGACCTTTTTTCCGTTTCGAACAAAATCCGGCTGGCGTGCCATTTCGCCGCGTTCGCACTGATGTTTCACGAACTCGCGCTCTTTTCGACGTTCCCGTGGACGGTTTCGCTCGTCGCGCTGATTTTCTGCGTCGGCATCATCAACGCCTACAATTTCATGGACGGAATCAACGGCATCACCGGCGCGTATTCGCTCGCCGTGCTGGGTGCGCTCGCGTGGACGAACGCGCGAATTCCGTTCGCGGAAAATTCCCTGATTCCGACGATGCTCGCCGCCGTGCTCGTTTTCTGTTTTTTCAATTTCAGAACGCGGGCACTGTGCTTCGCGGGAGACGTCGGCGCGGTGGCGATCGCCTTCGTCATTCTGTTTCTGCTGGGCAAACTGATGATCGCGACGCGCGACGTCACGTGGATCGTTTTTCTCCTCGTCTACGGCGCGGACAGCGTGCTGACGATTCTTCATCGGCTGATGCTCCGCGAAAACATCGGACAGGCGCACCGCAAGCACCTTTACCAAATTTTGTCGAACGAACTGCGCGTGCCGCACGTCGTCGTCTCCGCCTCGTATTTCGCCGTGCAGGCACTGATTTCCGCCGGATTTCTGCTCTTCGCCGTTCCCGCGGGAACGGCGGCGCGCTGGCTGTTTCTCGCGGCGGCGGGAACGGTGCTCAGTGCGTTCTACGTCTTTTTCATGAAAAAATATTTTCATCTGCATCAGCAAAAATGAATTCCGCGAAAAAAAGAATCTGGCTCTCGCCGCCGCATCTTTCCGGCTCGGAAGAAAAAATTCTCTCGGAGACGCTCGCCGCCGGCTGGATCGCTCCCGCCGGAGAAAATATCGACGCGTTCGAGCGCAGAATCGTCGCGGCGCTCGGCGGCGACGGGAACGGTCTTTTCGGCGTCGCGGTCAATT